>NZ_JBHYKG010000040.1:0-39134 GCF_042741245.1 Kitasatospora sp. NPDC058965 | reverse complement strand
GGCCTGAGCCCGGGGCGGCCGCCCGCACGGCGGTCGTGGCGACGGAGCGTCAGGCGTCCATCGGGAACAGCTGGGTGAGCCGCAGGTGGTTGCCGGACGGGTCGCGGAAGCCGCAGTCGCGGCCGTACGGGCGGTCCTCCGGCTTCTCGACGAACTCGACGCCGCGGGCGGTGAGCTGGGCGTAGTCGGTGTCCACGTCATCGGTGGTGAGGAAGACGGTGCCGGCGAAGCCCTTGCTGGTCAGGTCCAGCACCTGCTCGCGGGTCTGCTCGGCCATCACCGGCTCGCCGGGGACGGCCATCAGCGTGATCGACACCTCGGGCTGGCCCACGGGGCCGACGGTGAGCCAGCGGAAGTCACCCAGCTCGGCCATCGTGATGTCCTGGCGGACCTCGAAGCCGATCTTGTTGACGTAGAAGTCCAGCGCCGCGTTCTGGTCGTGCACCCACAGCTGCGCGTTGGCAATCTTCATGCTCATCGTCCTTCTCCCACTTCTGCCTGGCGCCGCCGAGCCTCTCCGGCGGCCACAACGCAAAGCTATGCGGCGGCGGGGGGACGCGTCTTCTCGAAACCTGCGCTCTTGCCGGGCGCCGACGGTTCGCGGAAGGTGCGGTGCTGCGGGCGGCCGTGGGCGCGCAGCACGCAGGACGGGACCATCGCGTAGGTGGCCGCGGGCGGGTGGGCCGCGCGGTAGGCGGCGGGGGAGCGGCCGAACATCCGGGTGAAGCTGGTGGTGAAGGAACCCAGGCTGTTCAGTCCGACCGAGAGGCAGATCTCGGCGATCGGCCGGTCGGTGGTGCGCAGCAGGGCGGCGGCGCGCTCCAGCCGGCGGGTGAGCAGGTACGCGTGCGGGGTCTCGCCGAAGGTCCGCCGGAAGGCCCGGCTGAAGTGCGCCGGGGACAGGCCCGCCGCGGCCGCGAGGTCGGCCACGGTCAGCGGCTCCGGGTACCGGGAGTCGACGAGGTCTTTGGCGCGCATGAGGTGCCGCGCGGGCGGGAGGTCGGCCATACGCCCAGGCTAGGCCCGGGGTACGACAGACGCTCCCGCCCGCGCGGCGCGTGCTCAGGCGTGCGCGCCCTCGGCCGTCGGGGCGCTCCCCTGGGCGGGCACCGCCGGCTGGTCGGCCGGGTCGGGCTCGACGGCGAGCGAGGTCTCGTCGAACGGGAGCCGGCCGGCCAGCACCTGCCCGGCCCGCTCGTGGTCCAGCTCCTTGGTCCAGTGCCCGATCAGCACGGTGGCCACCGCGTTGCCGGCGAAGTTGGTCAGCGCCCGGGCCTCGGACATGAAGCGGTCGATGCCGACGATCAGGCCGACGCCGTCCACCAGCTCCGGCCGGTGCGACTGCAGGCCGCCGGCCAGGGTGGCCAGGCCCGCGCCGGTGACGCCGGCCGCGCCCTTGCTGGCGATCACCATGAAGACCAGCAGCGACAGCTGCTGCCCGAAGGAGAGCGGCCGGTCCATCGCCTGCGAGATGAAGATCGAGGCCATGGTCAGGTAGATCGCGGTGCCGTCCAGGTTGAAGGAGTAGCCGGTGGGCACGGTGATGCCGACCACCGGGCGGCTGACGCCGAGGTGCTCCATCTTGGCGATCAGCCGGGGCAGCGCGCTCTCCGAGGAGGAGGTGGACAGGATCAGCAGGAACTCGCGGCCCAGGTAGCGCAGCAGGGCGAGCACGTTGACCCCGGCGACCAGGCGCAGCAGCAGGCCGAGCACCACCAGGACGAAGAGCAGGCAGGTCAGGTAGAAGCCGAGCATGATCACCGCGAGGCTCTTCAGCGCCGCCACGCCGGTCGCGCCGACCAGGGCGGCCATCGCGCCGAAGGCGCCGACCGGGGCCACCCACATGATCATCGACATGATCCGGAAGACCAGCTTCTGCAGGTGCTCCACCCCGCGCAGCACCGGCGCACCGGCCGGGCCCATGGCCTGCAGGCCGAAGCCGGCGAGCAGCGCGACCAGCAGGGTCTGCAGCACCTGGCCCTGGGTGAGGGCGGAGACCAGCGTGGTCGGCACGATCCCGAGCAGGAAGTCGGTGGTGCTGCCCGCGCCCTGGGCGGCCTGGGCGTGTCCGGCCTTGGCCAGCGCCTGGGTCAGGTGCAGCCCGGCGCCGGGCTCCAGCAGGTTGCCGACCGCCAGGCCCAGGGCCAGCGCGACGGTGGACATCACCAGGAAGTAGCCGAGCGCCAGGCCGCCGACCCGGCCGACCTTGGCCGCCTTGCCGACCGAGCCGACGCCCAGCACGATCGTGCAGAAGATCACCGGGCTGATCATCATCTTGATCAGGTTGACGAAGCCGGTGCCGACGGGCTTGAGCTGGACCGCGGCGTGCGGGGCGGCGAAGCCCAGCGCGACGCCGGCGACCACCGCGACCAGCACGGCGAGGTAGAGCAGGTGGGTGCGATCGGCGCGGCGTGCCACGGGGGCGGTGGGGGAGGACATGCGGGCGGCTCCTTCGCCGGGGACCGGACGGGGCGGCCCGCACCGGTGGGGGACGGTGCGGGCCTGGGTGGGGGTCGTCCGACTATCGGGCCGCGGGGTGACCGCCGTCACGTTTGCGTTCATAGAGTTCACGTCCGGCGGCTGGGGCACACTGTCCGACATGCCCCTGCGCCTGCCGACCCGCCCGCTGCCGCCACCGGTCCCCGGTGCGCCGGCGTCCGCGGCGCGCCCCGGGCGCCGGCTGCCGCGCAGCCTGGCGGGCCAGCTGTTCGCGGTGCAGGTGGTGATCGTGGCCGCCGTGGTCGCGGGCAGCGTGCTGCTCGCCTACTGGGTCACCGCGGACCGGGCCGAGGCCACCGCTCGGCGCGAGGTCACCGGAGTGGCCCGGACCGTCGCCGACTCCCCGACGGTGCGTCAGGCGGTGCTCGCCCCGGACCCCTCGGCCGCGCTGCAGCCCTTCGCCGAGCGGGTGCAGGCGGACTCCGGGGTCGACTTCGTGACCGTGATGGACACCGAGGGCGTGCGCTGGACCCACCCCGACCCCAGCCGGATCGGCCAGCGCTTCCTCGGCACCATCGCGCCCGCGCTGCAGGGCCGCACCTTCACCGAGACCTACACCGGCACCCTGGGTCCCTCGGTGCGCGCGGTCACGCCGGTGCTGGACGACCGGGGCCGGGTGGTCGCCCTGGTCAGCTCGGGCATCACGGTGCACGCGATCGACCGGGGCCTGCAGGGCCCGCTGCTGATCCTGGTCGGCGTCGCGGTGGCGGCGCTGGGACTCGGCGCGCTGGGCAGCTACCTGGCCAACGCGCGGCTGCGCCGGCACACCCACGGCATGGGCGCGGCCGAGCTCAGCCACCTGTACGAGTACCACCGGGCCACCCTGCACTCGGTGCGCGAGGGGCTGATCCTGCTGGACCCGGCCGGGCGGGTGGTGCTGTGCAACGACGCGGCGCGCGACCTGCTGGGCGTGGCGGCCGAGGCGGGCACGCCGTTCGCGGAGCTGGGGCTGCCCGCCGCGCTGACCGGCGCGGTGCTCGGGCCCGCCGCGGTGCACGACGAGGTGCACCTGACCGCGACCGGCGTGGTGGTGGTCAACAGCTCGGCGATCGAGCGCGGCGGGCCGGCCCTGGGCTGCGTGGTGACGCTCCGCGACCACACCGAACTGCAGGCGCTGTCCGGCGAGTTGGATTCGGTACGGAACTTCGGCGAGGCACTGGCGGCGCAGGCGCACGAGGCCGCCAACCGGCTGCACGCGGTGGTCTCGCTGGTCGAACTCGGGCGCTACCGGGAGGCGGTGGAGTTCGCCACCACCGAGCTGGAGCTGGCCCAGCGGCTCACCGACCGGGTGGTCGGCGCGGTGCACGAGCCCGTGCTGGCAGCGTTGTTGCTGGGGAAGGCGGCCCAGGCCGCGGAGAGCGGCGTGGAGTTCACCCTCACCGAGGACAGCCGGATCGACGACGGCGTGCTGCCCGAGGCGCTGTCCGCCCGGGACCTGGTCACCATCCTGGGCAACCTGATCGACAACGCGATGGACGCCGCGATCGCCAACGGCGCCCGGCACGACGGCCCGCCCGAGGTGACGGTCACCGCCCGCGCCGACGACGGCGAGCTGCTGCTGCGGGTGGCCGACAGCGGCGCCGGGATCGCGCCGGACGCGGTGACCGAGGTGTTCCGCCGCGGCTGGTCCACCAAGGACCGGGCCGGCCACGGCCTCGGGCTGGCCCTGGTGGCGCAGGCGACCCGACGCGGCGGCGGCACGGTGGAGGTGGGCCGTGACGGCGGCGCGGTGCTGACGGTGCGGCTGCCGCTGCGGGCCCGGCAGGCGGTCCGGTGAACGCCGTGATCCGGGTGCTGGTGGTCGAGGACGACCCGGTCGCCGCCGACGCGCACACGCTGTACGTGGACCGGGCGCCCGGCTTCCGGACGGTGGGCACCGCGCACACCGCGGGCCAGGCGCTGCGCCTCCTGGACCGGGCCCGGGCCGCCGGCGAGCCGGTCGACCTGGTGCTGCTCGACCTGCACCTGCCGGACGGGCACGGGCTGCAGCTGACCGGGCGGCTGCGGGCCGCCGGCCACGGCGCGGACATCATCGCGGTCACCTCGGCGCGCGAACTGGCGACGGTGCGCCAGGCGGTGTCGGCGGGGGTGGTCCAGTACCTGCTCAAGCCGTTCGGTGCGGCGGCGCTGCGCGAACGCCTGGACCGGTACGCCCGCTACCGCGAGACGCTGGCCCGGGCGGGCGAGGCGACCGGCCAGGCCGAGGTGGACCAGGCGTTCGCGGTGCTGCGGACGGCCGAGCGCTCGGCCCTGCCGAAGGGGCTGAGCGTCCCGACGCTGGACGCCGTGGCCCGGGTGCTGCGGGAGGCGGACGGCAGCATCTCGGCCGCCGCGGCCGGCGCCGCCGCCGGCGTCTCGCGGATCACCGCCCGCCGCTACCTGGAGCACCTGGTGGACACCGGCCTGGCGGTCCGGGAGCCGCGCTACGGGCAGGTGGGGCGCCCGGAGCTGTGCTACCGGGCGCGCTGACGGTCCGTCTGCCGGGCCCCGGAGCGACGGTGGGTCGGCTCCTCGGTGGTACTGGTGCCACCATCGGACCGGGTGCTGGGCGCATGGCACGCACTGCTCGCGGTGCTCTAGGTTCGAGCCGTGACGATTCCTCCCGGGCTGCGGCGCTCGGTCCTTCGGGCGCGGCGGGACACCGGATTCCTGGCCGCCGGTGTCCTGCCGCACCTGGGGCTGATCCCGGTGTGGAGCTGGGGCGTGGCGAACACGGCCGAGACCGGGAGCCGGCTGTTCGCGCTGCCCGTCTCGGCCGCCCTGATCCTGCTTGCCGTGCCGGTGCTGACGGCTGTTCAGCGGGCCCGGTACCGGGCGCTGCTCGGCGTGTTCCTCCCCCGGCCGACGCCCGCGCCGGGGCGGCCGTGGTCGTGGGCGGCGGCCGCCCGTCGGCTCCGCGCGCCGCGCATCCCGGGGCAGCTCGCCTACCACCTCCTGCTGGGCCCGGTCCTGGCGGTGGCGGAACTGCTGGTGCTCACGGCGCTGCCCGTGGGCCTGGCGGGCGCCACCTGCTCCGCCTGGGCGTGGGAGCTGCCGGTGGAGGTGCGCGAGCAGTGGTTCGGCGACACGATGCAACTGCCGTGCTACACGCTGGGCGGACTCGTCCTGCTCTGCGCCCTGCCGTGGACGGCGGGGGCGGCGGCCCGTGCCGAGTCGCGTGCGGCGACCGCTCTGCTCGGACCCAGCCGGGCCCAGCAACTCCGCGAGCGAGTCGATGAGTTGGACCAGAGCCGGACCGGCCTGATCGAAGCCGTCGATGCCGAGCGTCGCCGCATCGAGCGCGACCTGCACGACGGCACCCAGCAGCGGTTGGTCTCGCTCGCGGTGAACCTGGGCCTGGCGATGGCCACCCAGCCCGACCTGCCGGCCGGAGCCCGCGAAGCGCTCGCCGGGGCCCACCTGGAGGCCAAGCAGGCGATCGAGGAACTCAACGACCTGGTGCGGGGCCTGCATCCGGCCGTGCTCGAGGACCGGGGCCTGGACGCGGCGCTGTCCGGACTGGCCGCCCGGGCGCCGCTGCCGGTGCGCCTGCGGGTCGATCTGGCGGAGCGGGCGGCGCCCGCCGTGGAGTCGGTCGCGTACTTCGTGGTCTCGGAGGCGCTGACCAACGTGACCAAGCACGCCCGTGCGACGCGTGCCGAAGTGACCGTCCGGCAGGTCGGTAAGGTGCTGCGGGTGAACATCACCGACGACGGACTGGGCGGGGCCGACGCCCGCGCCGGCACGGGACTGAGCGGGCTGGCCAGGCGGGTCGGCTCCATCGACGGCACCCTGCAGGTCAGCAGTCCCGTCGGCGGACCGACCACCGTGACCGCGGAGTTGCCGTGCGAGCGGTGATCGCCGAGGACTCGGTGCTGTTGCGGGTCGGCCTGGTCAAGGTGCTGGAGATGGGCGGGTTCCAGGTCGCCACCGAAGTCGGGGACGGCGAGGCACTGTTGGCGGCGGTGGCGGAGCACCGGCCCGAACTCGCCCTGGTCGACGTCCGGATGCCGCCGGGCTTCACCGACGAGGGGGTGCGCGCCGCGGTGGAGATCCGTCGGCGCTGGCCGGGGACGGCCGTGGTGCTGCTGTCGCAGTACGTGGAGGAGCGGTACGCGGCCGAGCTGCTCTCCACCAACACCGGCGGCGTCGGCTACCTGCTCAAGCAGCGCGTCGCCGATGTGGCGGAGTTCGTGGCGGCGGTGCGGCGGGTGGCGGACGGCGGCACGGCACTGGATCCGCAGGTCGTCTCGCAACTCCTGCTGCGCCGCGACCTGGACCCGCTGGAACGGCTCACCCCGCGCGAACGCGACGTCCTCGGCGTCATGGCCGAGGGCCGCTCCAACGCCGGCATCGCGCAGGCACTGGTGGTCAGCGAGAGCGCGGTGGCCAAGCACATCAACAACATCTTCGCCAAACTCGACCTCCCCACCGCCGATGCGGACCACCGCCGCGTCCTCGCGGTGCTGAGGTTCCTGGCGGCGTCGGGAACCTGACCGGCCGTCCCCGGGCCCGACCGGCCGTTGTCCGATCGGCCCGGGTCGGCCTGCTCCGTGCTCGTGCGTCCGGCTCCGCAGATGGTCGACCGGACGGAACCTAGCCGGCCAGCGCCGGCACGTCGGTCCGGGCCGCGTTCGCCCCCGAGACGCTGACCACCGGGGCCGCGCCCTGCAGGTCCGCCGAACGGTAGGAGGCCGTCAGGGTCTCGCTCTCGCCCGGCCACAGGGTCACGTCGTTGTCGCCCCAGATGGCCGACCGCACCTGGTTGTCGCCGGGCAGTTCGGTGCCGGCGGCGGTGCCGCGGCGCAGGTCCGCCCGGAGCAGCAGGCCCACGGTCGGGGCGCCGGAGGTGTTGGTCACGGTGACCGTGACCAGCCTGTCCGCCCCGTTCGGGCCGGCCTGGTCGGTGACGCGCGCCGTGGCCGTGACGCCCGCCTGCGGCAGGCCGCGCAGCGCCTTGAGGTCGGCGTAGGAGGTCATGGTGGCCTGCGGTTGGCCGACGGTCTTCGCCCAGTCGGTCACGTCCGGGTTGGTGGAGTCCCAGTAGGTGTTGCGGTCCACCAAGGTCCCGTTCTGCCGCAGCAGCAGTTCCACGAAGTAGACGGTGCCGGCGGCGCCCGGCAGCTTCGGGGTGAGCACCCGGCCCGCCACCTGCTGCGGTGCCAGGTCGAGGGTGCCCGAGGTCCGGTCGTCCAGCAGGGCGCCGGCGGTGTCGTACACCTTGGCCTCCACGCTCAGTCCGGACTGCGCCGCCCCGCCGAGGTTGTCCACGGTGACCGTGTGGTCGTCCAGGGTGTAGAGCGCGTGCAGTGGGCGGTTGGCCCGCTGCGCGCCGAAGTAGGCGCCGGCCTGGTCGCCGTCGTTGTTGTAGAGCGCCCAGAGCAGGGTGGGCCAGCCCTTGTTGAGCTGCCAGTAGACGGTGCCGGTGGACGGTGCCGAGGTGCGGGTGGAGTGGGCGAGGTACGCCTCGAACTGGGCCCGGGTGGACTCGTAGTTCTGCAGCTGGGCCTCCTCCACGTACTGGCCCAGGCTGGTGGGGGCGCCGTAGCGGTTGGTGATCGCCGCGTCGAGGTTGTAGTTCGTGCCGAAGGCGTAGCCGGTGTGCTTGGTGCCCTCGTAGTTGTCGTGGTACTGGTTGGCCGCGGGCGACTGCCAGAGCGCGGCCTGGTCGCTCGCCGACAGGAAGCGGTCCAGCGAGTCCTGGGTCGGCACCGTGGTGCCGGAGCTCTGCTCGCTGTCGAAGCCCCAGGCACCGCCCGCGTTGGTCTGGGTCGGATCACCGGTCGCGGGGTGCGCGGTGTCGTACCAGTAGTTCGGCGGCACCCAGTCGTACGGCCCCTCCTTCTCGCCCGAAGTCCCCAGCTCGGGGCTGGCGTTGTACTCCGCGGAGGAGACGAGCGGAACGTCCAGGTCGGCCGCCGCGAAGCCGGCCAGGGCCAGGCGCTCCTGGGTGGCCGTGGGGGCGTTGTCGCTCCACTGGAAGGAGAAGACCGAGGGGTGGTCGCGCAGCGCCTGGCCCACGGTCTGTGCGGTCAGTTGGTAGAGCGCCTGCTGGGCGGCGGTGTAGCTGGTGGCCTCCCAGAAGTCGCAGCACTGGTAGCCCGCGTTGACCAGGATGCCCGCCGCGTCCATCTGCCGGAACCAGTCGGCCGGCATGAAGTGGCCCTCCAGCCGCACGGTGTTGACGCCCATCGCCTTCAACAGGCCGATCTGCTGGGCGGTGTCGGCCGGGTCGTAGCGCAGGAACAGGTCCGGCGACCAGCCGCCGCCGCGGATCACCAGGGGGACACCGTCGACCTTGAACGTCCGCACGCCTTGCGGCACGGCCGCCGACGGCCCGGTGAGCGAGGAGTCCACGGTGCGGATCCCGAAGGTCGAGCTGGTCGCGCCCAGCACGGCGCCGCCCTGGGCGACCGAGGTGGCCAGCGTGTAGAGCGGTTGCGCGCCGAGCTGGTACGGCCACCAGATCTGCGGGTGCGTCAGCTCCAGTGCCGGGAAGGCCGTGGGCGTGAAGCCGACGGTCTGCGAGGTGCCGGCCGGCACCGTGACGGACTGGCTGACCGAGACCGGCGCGCCGCCGCCCGGCGGGGTGACGGTGGCCGTCACGGTGCCGGTCTGCGCGGTGGTCGAGGTGTTGGTCAGCTGGGCCTTCACGGTCAGTGCCGAGCTGCTCAGGTCGGCCGCGGTGTCCTGCACCACGTGCGCGTCGCCGACGATCAGCGGGCCGCCGGTCTCCAACTGGACCGGGAACTGGATGCCGGTGTTGTTGTCCGGCGGGATCTGGCTCCAGTCCACGTCGTCGACCGTCAGCATGGTGTTCGGGTTGTTCGGGTGCAGCTCGATCGCGAGTGAATTGCCGCCCGCGCGCAGCAGCTTGGTGATGTCGAAGGTGTTCTTCGCGTAGCCGCCGGTGACGTTCGCGGCCGCGGCGACCCTGGTCCCGTTGACCCAGACGTCGGCCGCGCCGACCACCCCGTTCAGCACCAGCCGGGCCGCCCGGCCGGCCGGCGGCGAGGCGAAGTCGGTCCGGTACCACCAGGGCACCGAGAACTGGGGCAGGGTGTCGGCGCCGACCTTGGTGAGCTGGCCGTAGCAGCTCTTCATGGTCGCGGCGAAGAAGACGTTCGGGCAGCCGCCGTTCTGCAGCAGCGCGTTGATCTCGGTGCCGGGGGCGCCGCCGCCGTCGTTGCTGACGGTCAGCCAGTTCCCGGTGGCGAAGCCCGGGGTGGAGATCCGGGCGCCGCCCTGGGTGGCGGTGGCACTGCTCAGCACCTTCCACCCGCCGGTGGCGCCGAGGTCGGTCAGGGCGGTGGAGCCGGTGGGCGGGTCGGCGTGCGGGGCCGCGGTGACCGGCGGCGGGGCGGCGGCGAGGGCGCCCGGGGGTTGCAGCGAGAGGGTGCCGAGACCGAGGGCGAGGACGGCGACGGCGAGCCTTCTGCGGTGGCGGACCATGCGTGCTCCTGGAAGGGGGAGGAGCGGCCCCCGGCTCGGCGCCGGGGGCCGCTCGGCGGGTGCTACTGGACGTTCAGCGCGGTGTCGTCGACGACGAAGTCGGTGGTACCGCCGTTGGCGTCCGTCTCGGTGCCGGTGAACTTGAGGGTGACGGTCTGGCCGGCGTAGGCGCTCAGGTCGGCGGTCTTCTGGACGTAGCCGGTGGCGTGGTCGAGGTTGGAGAAGGTCGCCGGGGTGGCCAGCACGGTGCCGGCGGAGTTCAGCACCTGGAGCTTGAAGGTGTCCGGCTTGGCGGTGCTGGTGTTCTCGGTGGTGTCGACGTGCAGCCAGTAGCCGAGGGTGGCGGTGCAGCCGGCGGGGACGGTGACGGTCTGGGCGATGCTGTCGGTGTCGGCGCTGCCGTTCCCGTCGAACCAGGCCAGGTGGGTGCCGCCGTGCGCGGGTTCGGCACTGGTGGCGGTGGTGATGGGCTGGAAGCCGAGCGTGGAGGCCTGCGTCCAGGGACTGGCACTGCTGCCCTCGAAGCCTGCGTTGCCGAGCAGTTGGGCCGGGGTGCAGCCGCCGCCCGTGGTGCCGGTGACGGTCAGCGTCCAGCCGGCGGTGTGGCTGCCGGAGGCGGCGGTGCCGGTCACGGTGACCGGGTAGCTGCCGGCCGGGGTGGTGGCGGAGGTGCTGACGGTGAGGGTGGCCGAGCCGCCCGCCGTCACCGAGGCCGGGCTGAAGGCGGCGGTGGCGCCGCTGGGCAGGCCGGTGGCGGAGAGGGCGACGGACTGCGCGGAGCCCGCGGTGACGGCGGTGCCGATCGTCACGGTCGCGGACTGGCCCGCCGGCACCGTGCCGGTGGCCGGCGCGGCACTGATCGAGAAGTCGTCGGCCGGTGCGGCGGCGCCGGTCGGGCTCCAGTAGTCGCCGGCCATCACCAGGTAGACCAGGGTCTTGATGGTCTCGCCGAAGTAGCCGTCGCCGAACGGGTTGGTCGCCAGGTAGTTCCAGAGGGTGTCGGTCCAGGCCTGGTCACCGGCGGCCATCGCGGCCGGGCCCACCGCGTCGCCGGCCTCCTCGGCCGTGTCGGTGGTGCTGTAGGGGGTGCAGTCCAGCTTGGTGTGCGGGTAGACCTTCTGCGGGTTGCCGCCGGACTCGCCCTTGAGGCAGGCGGACTCCTTCTTCGCGGTGGCCAGCGCGGTGGCGCCGCCGTACAGCAGCGCGTCGGTGCCCAGGTGCCAGGGCACCCGGATCGAGTTGTAGCCGACGATGTTGTCCGGCTGGTTCTCCTGGTAGTTGGCGGGGGCCGGGCTCGGGCTGGTGGTGTTGGCGCCCACCACGAAGTCGCTGAGCAGGCCGCCGGTGGCGGAGTGGGCCGCGGTGAACTCGTTGATCACCGCCTCGGTGCGGGTGACCACCTTGTTCCAGTCGTGCGCGGGGTCGTAGGCGGCGAAGGCGCGCAGGTGGTCGAGCATGTGGTCGGACGGGCGGGTGTCGGTGGTCGGGCCGTCGTCCTCGCACTTGAGGTGGCCGTCCGGGGCCACGTCGTGGGCGTAGAAGGCGGCGAGCCAGGCCGTCGCGTCGGCGGTGTAGCCGCCCCACTGCTTGTCGGCGAGGATCAGGCCGTAGCCGATGTCCAGGTCGCCGTCGGTGGCGCCGTCCGGAGTGCCGCCGCTGTAGTACTTGCAGGTCTTGCCGTCCAACTGCCACTGCATCAGGCCGTACTGGTCCTCGTGGTCCTTGACCAGCTGCCACAGGCCGTTGAACTCGGTCTGGGCGTTGGCGTCGTAGCCGGCCATCAGCGGGACGATGTTCATGCCGTAGCCCTGGCCCTCGGAGACCGGGCCGTTGTTGGTGGCGTCGCCGTCGCCCTTGGTGGAGACGTAGTACTCGTTGGAGGCGCAGCCGTGGACCAGGTAGCCGGCCTTCCACGAGTCGTACTGCTTCTCGACGGCGGCGTCCCGGCTGGCCGGGGAGGCGGACGGCATGACGCCGACCTTGTAGGTGGTGTGGCTGGGGAACGGGTGGCTGACCCCGGTCGCGGCGGCCGGGCCGGCCGCGAGGGCGGTGAGCGGCAGGGCGAGCAGTGCGGAGACGGCGACCGAGGCCACCAGGCCCTTGGTCGCGCGGGGGAGTCGGCGGATGCGCATTCAGGCTCCTTGGCGGGGGGAGGCTCCGGACCGTGGGGGAGCCGGAGCGGTGGAGCGGTGCAGGGGAGCGGTGAGGAGTGCGGTGGTGCGGCGGCCTGGATCGAATTAGTAAAGCTTACTAACCTGTGCCGCAGTAGAGAGGGTTCCTCCGTCGGCCCCGGTTCGTCAAGGGAGTGGGGCGTGCGGATCGCGGGGAGCCCGACGCGCCGGACATGTGGACTAGACCAGGGGGAGGGGCGGTAGCCTGCGCTCGACCCGCCGGATCCTGCCGCTGGAGACCCGTGTGACCAAGACCGTCGAGCTCGCCGCCCAACTCGCCCTGGCCGACCTGCACTCGGCGCTCGCCGATCCGGCGCTGGAGTCGATGAACTTCCTCAACGAGGTGGCCGGCCGCTACCCCGAGGCGCTGTCGCTGGCGGCGGGGCGGCCGTACGAGGAGTACTTCGACCTGGCGGCCGTGCCGCGCTACCTGGCCCGGTACGAGCGCTACCTGGCCGAGGAGCGGGGACTGACCGCGGATCAGGTCCGGCGGACCGTGCTGCAGTACGGGCGCACCAAGGGGATCATCCACGACCTGGTGGCCCGCAACCTGGCGGTGGACGAGGGGATCGAGGTCGACCCCGAGGCGGTGGTGGTGACCGTCGGCTGCCAGGAGGCGATGTTCCTGGTGCTGCGCGCGCTGCGGACCGACGAGCGGGACGTGCTGCTGGCGGTCACCCCGACCTACGTGGGGCTGACCGGCGCGGCCAGACTGGTGGACCTGCCGGTGCGGGCGGTGCGGGGCGGGCCCGCCGGGGTGGACCTGGCGGCGCTGGCCCGCGAGATCCGGGCGGCCCGCGCCGAGGGGCTGCGACCGCGTGCCTGCTACCTGCTGGCGGACAACTCCAACCCGTCCGGCGTCACGCTGGACCTGGCCGCGCGCCGGGCGCTGCTCGAACTGGCCGAGCAGGAGGACCTGCTGCTGCTGGAGGACAACCCGTACGGGCTCTTCTCCGCCGAGCGGCTGCCCACCCTGAAGGCGCTGGACACCGCGCGCCGGGTGGTCTACCTGGGCTCGTTCGCCAAGACCGGACTACCGGGCGCCCGGGTCGGCTACCTGGTCGCGGACCAGACGGTGGCCGCCCCGGACGGCAGCACCGGCCTGCTGGCGGACGAACTGGCCAAGCTGAAGAGCATGCTGACGGTGAACACGTCCCCGATCGCGCAGGCCGTGATCGCGGGCAAGCTGCTGGAGCACGACTGCAGCCTGCTGCGCGCCAACGAGCGCGAGATCGCGCGCTACCGGGAGAACCTGGCGGTCCTGCTGGCCGCCCTGGGCGCGGCGTTCCCGGCGGGCGCGGACGGCGCGGACGGATCCGGGGTGAGCTGGAACGTCCCGGCGGGCGGCTTCTTCCTGGTGGTGACGGTCCCCTTCGCGGTCGACGACGCGCTGCTGGAGCGCTCCGCCCGCGAGCACGGCCTGCTGTTCACCCCGATGCGCCACTTCGACGACACCCCGGAGGCGGCCACCCAACTGCGCCTCTCGGTCAGCCTGCTCACCGCCCCCCAGGTCGAGGAGGGGGTCCGCCGACTCCGGGCCCTGGTGGCGGCCCAGGCCGGAGGCGGGCGCCCGCCTCAGGCCTGAAGCCGGGTCAGCCAGCCGGTGACCGCCGCGTAGTCGGCCGGCTGGAGCCCGAGCCGCGGGTCGACGCGGTGCAGCAGGGCCGGGGCGGGGTGGTGCCGGGCCACCCAGCTCCGGTCGGCGGCCGTGATCTCGTCGTCCAGCCAGACGAACGGGCGGCCGGCGGCCCGGGCCACCAGCGGGCCGGTCTTCCAGTGGCGCCCGAGCGGGCCGCAGTCCTCCTCGTCGTCCTCCCCGTCCGGCGCGGGCCAGTGCACCACGGGCAGTCGGGGCAGCCCCAGCCTGGGCGCGAGCACGTCGTTGGCCTCGTCCTCCCAGGTGGTGGCCCAGACCAGGGTGCCGGGCAGGGCCAGCAGCCGTGGCCCGTGCGCGGGGTCGAGCCTGGCCAGCAGCGGGTTGGGGTCGTCCGGACCGGCCACCGGGTACTGCCCGGGCGGCCCGCCGAACGGGAGCAGCGGGCCGTCCACGTCCAGGAAGATCAGTGGGGTCACGGCTCGACCGTACCGGCCCGTCAGTAGTAGTGGCGCAGTTGGGGCCAGAGGGCGGACCACGGGGCGGTGGGGCCGGCGCAGAGCAGGACCGGGGCGTGCTGCTCCTGGTTGGGCAGGTGGTGGCCGTTGTCGACCGTCGCGACCTGGCGGCAGTCGGTGAAGTACCGCTCGACGGCCGGGTACCGGGCCGGGTGGACCAGCAGGACCGGGCCGGTGGCGGAGTCGGGGGGCCGGCCCCAGTCGGCGAAGGACATGTGGCCCGCGTACGGGTCGGGCAGGCCGTACCGGCTGCCGTACCGGGCCAGCGCGCCGGCCTCGCCGTAGTTCGCGGCGAACACCACGGCGCGGGAGCGCCGGTCGGCCGGGATCGCGGCCCAGCCGGTCCCGACCGCCGCGGCCAGGTCGGGCCAGCCCACCTGCTCGCCCTGCTCGGGGTAGAGCCAGGTGACCGCCGGCAGTTGGCGGGCCGGCAGCACCGGGAGCGTGATCACCACGTTGACCAGTGCGCCCACCGCCAGCCAGCCGGCGAACCGGGCCCGGCGCCGGGCGGCCTGCGGCCCGCGCAGCCGCTGCGCGAACGGCTCGCAGCCGGCCGCGGTCAGCACCAGGAGCAGCGGCAGCGCGTAGTACGGCTTGCCCCCGCTCGCCAGCACCAGCACGCAGACCACCGGGTAGCCCACCGCGAAGGCGCGCGCCCACCGCAGCTCCGCCGCCCGCCACAGCCGGCGCCATCCCGTCCACCAGACCGGGATCAGCACCGGGGAGAGGTAGAGCAGTTGCATCGGCACGAGCACGACCCGGTTCGCGAGCCCGTCCTGGTCGCTGATCCCCGAAGCCACCGTCAGCTGCGGCCAGCCGTGCGCCGCCTGCCACCACAGGTTCGGCGCCACCACCGCCAGCGCCACGGCCGCGCCGCCCACCGGCCACCAGCCGCGCAGCACCTCCCGCGGACCGACCGCCCGGATCGCCGGGACCAGCGCGGCCACCAGCAGCAGCACCAGGTCCTTGTTGAGCAGCGCCACGCCGACGGCCGCCCCGACGGCGAGCCACCACCGCCGGTCCCCGGTCCGCAGCAGGCGCAGCACCAGCAGGCTGACGGTCAGCCAGCCGACCAGGTCCGCCGTCACCGTGGACAGCATGTGACCCACCGCCAGCACCATCGCCGAGCAGCCCGCGCACCCGGCCGCGAGCAGTTGCCCGCCCCGCCCGGCCCCCAGCTCGCGCGCCAGCAGCGCCACCAGCACCACGGTCAGCGCGCAGAGCAGCACCGCCACCACCCGCAGCCCGGCCGGGCTCGCCCCGAACACCGCCACCGACGCCCGCCCCAGCAACGGTGTGAGCGGCGGCTGGTCGTCGTACCCCCAGGCCGGGTGCCGCCCGGCCACCAGGAAGTAGAGCTCGTCCCGGTGGAACCCGTACCGACCCGCCAGCGCCAGCTGCACCGCGGCGACGACGGCCGCCACGGCCAGCACGGGCCGCAGGGCGAACGGGTCCAACGCGCCGTGCGAGGCCGCGCCGGAGGGCCGCGGCTCATTCCCCCGAATGTCCACGGCGCGAGTCTGGCAGCAAGCGGGCGGTGGTGGAAGGGCCGTCGGCGGGCGGCCGACGACCGGGCGCCGTGGCGGGAGGGAAAGAGTAGGCAAAACCTCTGCTCCGGCGGGTGAGGGTGACCATGATCACTACTGGTGATCATTCGAGTTGGGAGCCTTCGGTGGCCGGGTAGCGTGCACCGGTGGCTGCTCCGGCCGGCCGGGTCGCCCGTTGCATTCCGCGATCAGCCCCTCTACGGTCCTTCGTGCACAAGAAGACGATCGATCGTTCAGATTTACTGTCGCAGGGGGGATTTGACGTGCTTTCACGTCTCCAACGGCAACCAGCGTCGCGGGGGAGGGAGTGGGGGCGCCGGGGCACGGTGGCCGGTGCGGTGTTCGTCGCACTGGCCCTCGTGGTCCCGGCGGCCACTGCCGACGCCGTGGTGGGTGGCTACCACTACAAGGGCCGCCTGTGGGCGGCCGACCCGGCTCCGGCCCAGCCGAAGGTCCAGGGACACCCGGTCTCGGGGACGCCGGCCGGCCACCCGGTGGCCGAGCCGGCCGGCTCCCGGGCGCTCCGCCCGCACACCGCCGCGGCTCCGGCCTGGCCCGGTGCCTCGGACCGGGTGGTGGACCTGACGGGCGCCGCGGCACCGCAGCCGGGGAACCGCGCCGCGGGGCAGCCGGACCAGGCGGCGGCGAACGACTCGCCGGTCTCCGTGGCCGCTGCCAAGGGCTCGGCGGCACCCGACTCGGTCCGGGTGAAGACCGCGGACCGGGCCACCGCCCAGGCCGCCGACGTCAACGGGGTGCTGGTCGGCCTGACCCGGGCCGACGGCAGGTCGGCGGCGGCCGACGTCTCGGTCTCGCTGGACTACCGGGCCATCGAGCAGGCGTACGGCGGTGGTTGGGCCTCCCGGTTGCGCCTGGTGCAGCTGCCGGCCTGTGCGCTGACCAGCCCCGAGGTACCCGCCTGCCGGGTCCAGCAGCCGCTGGCCACCACCAACGACCCGGTGACGCACCGGCTGACCGCCACGCTGCCCGTCCCGGGTGCCCCCGAGGCCGCGGGCGGCGCGCGGACCACGCCCGCGGGCCTCGTGGTGCAGGCCGCCGCGACGACGGCGAACGCGGGTACGGCGGTGGCCGCGGTACCCGGTACCGGCGGCTCGCAGGGCGACTACTCCGCGACCCCGCTGTCGGCCTCCGGCTCCTGGTCGCAGACGGCCTCCGGCGCGTTCACCTACACCTACCCCGTCGCCGTCCCCTCCTCGCTGGGCTCCACCGCCCCGGACGTCGCGCTGTCGTACGACTCGCAGGCGGTGGACGGGGAGAACTCGGCGCGCAACTCGCAGTCCTCGTGGATCGGTGACGGCTGGGGCTACAGCCCCGGCTACATCGAACGCTCCTACAAGTCCTGCGCCAACGACGGCATCACCGGCTCGACCGACGAGTGCTGGGCGGGCTGGAACGCGACGATCTCGCTCGGCTCCCACAGCGGCCAGCTGGTCCGGGACAGCAGCGGCGTCTACCACCTGCAGGGCGACGACGGCACCAAGGTCGAGGACCTGACGGGTGCGTCGAACGGCCTGTGGAACGGCGAGTACTTCAAGGTCACCACGACCGACGGCACCCAGTACTACCTCGGTCTCAACCACGCCCCGGGCACCACCTCCGACGCGGCCACCAACTCCGCGTGGGGCGTGCCGGTCTACATGCCCAAGGCGGGCGACCCCTGCTACGACGCCGGCAAGGGCAACGCCTCGCAGTGCGCGGCCGAGCCGGGCTGGCGGTTCAACCTGGACTTCGTCGTCGACCCGCACGGCAACCTGCAGCGGTACGACTGGAACAACGAGGCCAACTACTACAACATGGGCTACGGCCAGGCGCTGCGCAGCGGCGGTGGCGGGCAGTTGACCGCCTACACCCGCGGCGGCTACCTGACCCAGATCTCCTACGGTTACCAGCTGGCCGACGAGCAGGCCGGCCGCGACCCCGCGGCCAAGGTGGTCTTCTCCACCGCCCAGCGCTGCACCGTCTCCACCACCACCTGCCAGTACGCGAACCTGAACGCCACCACGGCGCCGAACTGGCCGGACACCCCGTACGACCTCAACTGCACGTCGGGGATGCTCACCTCGGGCACGGGCAGCAACGTCTGCCAGATCGGCACCCCGAGCTTCTGGTCGACCTACCGGCTGCAGACCATCAGCACCTCGGTCAAGGTGGGATCGACCTGGCAGCCGGTGGACAGCTATGCGCTGACCCACCTCTTCTCGGACGCCGGCGGCACCATGGACCCGGTCACCGGCAAGACGGTCGACCCCAAGGACGCGGGCGCCCTGCAGTCCGTCATGTGGCTCTCCCAGATCCAGCGCACCGCGCAGGACACCTCGGCCGGCGGCAGCGGCACCATCACGCTCGACCCGACCACGTTCACCGGCGTCGAGATGGACAACCGGGTCGACGGCCTGACCCCGGCGGCGCCCCCGCTCTACCACCCGCGCCTGTCCAGCCTGCAGACCGAGTCCGGCGAGTCGATCGCCGTCACCTACCGGGCGCCGGAGTGCTCCCGGGTCAACTCCACCATGCCGGCGTCGCCGGACTCCGACACCATGGCCTGCTACCAGGTCTACTGGACCACGCCGGGCGGGGCCGCCCCGATCAACGACTGGTTCCAGAAGACCCTGGTCGCCCAGGTTTCGGACAACGACGCGACCAAGGCCGGCTCGCCCGCCAAGGTCACCACCTACGCCTACTCCGGCGGTGCGGCCTGGCACCGGGACGACAGTGACCTGACGGACGACCAGTACCGCACCTGGAACGACTTCCGCGGCTACCGCACCGTCACCATCACCAGCGGCGCGGCGCCGGACCCGGTCTCGCAGACCGTCACGTCCTACTTCCAGGGCATGGACGGCGACCGCAAGGCGGACGGCAGCGCGCGCAGCGTCACGCTGACCAACTCCCTGGGCGAGGGGACGACCGACAGCAGCTGGCTGGCGGGGGTCCCCCAGGAGACGGACACCTACACCCAGGCCGGCGGCACCGTGCTCACCAAGGCACTCGTCACGGCGCCGACCTACGCCGTCACGGCAAGCACGCCGCGCACCGCGTGGACGTCCAAGACGCCCGCTCCCACGCTGTCCACCCTGCCGGACCTGACGGCCCGCCGGATCCAGTCCAGCTCGATCCGCGAGCAGAAGCTGCTGGCCGACGGCAGGACCTGGCGGACCACCCGCACCGACACCGGCTACGACGGGCTCGGCCGACCGGTGCAGACCGACTCCAAGGGCGACGTCACGGTCCCGGGCCAGGAGACCTGCAGCACCACCGCCTACGCCAACGCACCGCCGGCCAACCCGATGATGCTGAGCTACCCCAGCGAGACGATCACGGTCTCCGGAGGCTGCGGCACCGCTGCGGGCACCGCCACCACGCTGACCGACAAGCGCGTCTTCTACGACGGCGACGGCAGCATCACCAACCCCGGCACCCTCGGCCAACTCGGCGCCAACGGCAGCACGCTGGGCCTGGTGACCGCCACCCAGTCGGTGAAGTCCTACGACGGCTCCGGCAACCCGGTCTTCCAGACCGACGGCGCGGCCTCCTACGACCAGTACGGCCGGTCGGTGCGGACCGTCGACCTGGCCGGCCAGGTCACCACCACCGCCTACACCCCGGCCACCGGCACCTCGGCCACCCAGGTCAGCACCACCAATCCGCTGGGCTGGACCAGCACCAGCACGGTGGCGCCCACCCGTGGCGTGGTCACGCACACGGTGGATGTCAACGGCCGGGTCAGCGACCGGAAGTACGACGCCCTGGGGCGGATCACCAGCGCCTGGCTGCCGGGCCGCAGCATGGGCACGCAGAGCCCGGACAAGGTCTACGGCTACACCCTGCACGGCTCCGGCACCCCGGACCCGGCCACGGTCACCACGCAGACCCTGCGGGAGGACCAGAGCTACGCCACCGTGGTGCAGATCTACGACGGATTCCTGCAGGAGCGGCAGACCCAGAGCACCACGGCCGACAACTCGGCCGGCCGGCTGATCTCCTCCACCCACTACGACAGCCGCGGCCGGACGCACTCCAGCGTGCCGTCCTACGCGGACACCACCACGGCGCCGGGCGGCACGCTCTTCGTCGAGAACGAGAACACCCTGCCGGCGGAGACCGTCACGGCCTACGACGGTTCGGGACGGCCGGTCAGCACCACGCTGTACTCGAAGGCGTCGCCGCTGTGGACCGCCACCGCGGCCTACCCGGGTGCCGACGAGACCGACGTCACGCCGGCCGCCGGCGGCACTCCCACCAGCAGCTACACCGACGCGCTGGGGCACACCACCAGCACCGTGTTCCACGGCGGCGCCGGCGTGGGCGACCTGACCACCCGGTACGGGTACACCCCCGACGGCCAGTTGGCCACCGTCACCGACGGCGCCGGCCGCACCTGGTCGTACGGCTACGACCTGCTGGGTCGCAAGGTCTCCCAGACCACCCCGGACACCGGTAGCAGCAGCACCGGTTACAACCAGGCCGGTCAGGTCGCGACCGTCACCGACGGCAAGGGCCGGACCCTGTCCTACACCTACGACCCGCTCGGCCGCCAGACCGGCGAGTACGCGGGGACCAGCACCACCGACCAGACCCAGCAGTTGACCGCGACGGTGTACGACACCCTGGCCAAGGGGCAGCCCACCGCGCAGATCCGCTACGTCGGCGGCTCCGGCGCCGGCGGCAGCGCCTACACCGAGGCGGTGACCGGCTACAACACCGCCTACCAGGCGACCGGGACCAGCGTCACCGTCCCGGCCGCCGAGGGCGCGCTGGCGGGCACCTACACGCACGCCACGCAGTACACCGCCAACACCGGCCTGATCTCGGACAGCATCTACAACGCCGACGGCGGGCTGCCCGGCGAGGACGTGGGGTACGGCTACAACCTGCAGGGCGGACTGGTGTCCACCGGTTCGGACTTCGCGCCGTACCTGGACCTGGCCTCGTACAGCCCGTTGGGCCAGGTGCTCCAGTCGACCTACGGGGTGCTCGGCAAGCAGCTGCGCACCGCGCAGACCTACGACGACGCCGCCGGCCGGCTGGCGACCAACCGGGTCTCGCTGCAGACCGCGTCCACCAACCCGATCTCGTCGACCGGCTACGGCTACGACCCGGCCGGCAACATCACCAGCACCAGCGAGCTGCAGTCCTCGGGCGGCACCGACCAGGTCTTCGACACCCAGTGCTTCCAGTACGACGGCCTGGACCGGCTCACCACCGCGTGGACCGACACCGCCGGGGTCGGCTCCCCGACGGCGGGTCAGCTCGCGCACTGCAACTCGTCGAACCCGGCGCCGGCCACCATCGGCGGCCCGGCCCCGTACTGGCAGTCCTGGCAGTACAACGCGGTCGGCGACCGCACCCAGCAGGTCCAGCACGACGTCACCGGCAACACCGCCAAGGACGTCACGCAGACCAGCAGCTACCCGACCAACGGCGTGCAGCCGAACACGGTCGCCGGCGTCACCACCACCGGCCCGAACGGCACCAGCACGCTCGCCGCGCAGTACGACGCGGTCGGCAGCACCACCAGCAGGACCACCACCGGGGTCTCGCCGGTCAGCCAGACCTTCGGCTACGACGCCGAGGGGCGCACCTCCTCCGCCACCACGACGGTGGGGAACGGCGCTCCGCAGACCACCGGGTACCTGTACGACGCGACGGGCAACCTGCTGATCCAGCGCGGGCCGAGCGGCACCGTCCTCTACCTGTTCGGCGGCGCCGAGCAGTTGACCCTGGCGGCCGGCAAGGTCAGCGGCCTGCGCTACTACCACGCCCCGGACGGGACGGTGATCGTCCGGTCGAGCAACGGCGGCGTCGTCTACCAGCCGACCAACCCGCAGCACACCGCCGAGCTCCAGGTGGACGCCAAGACGCTGACGATCACCCGGCGCTCGTACGACCCGTACGGCAACCTGCGCGGTGCAGCGCCCGGCAGTTGGGCGGACAACCACGCGTACCTCGGACAGCCGGCGGACCCGACGACCGGGCTCGACCTGCTCGGGGCGCGGCAGTACGACCCCGCGCTGGGCCGGTTCCTCAGTGCGGACCCGATGTTCGAGATCGGTGATCCGAACCAGATGGGCGGCTACACCTACGCCGGGGACGACCCGGTGACCCAGAGCGACCCGAGCGGTCTCTTCTCGATCGGCGGGGCCTGGCACAAGCTCACCCACAACACGGTCACCCGGACGCTGACGGACTGGCACGCGTGGGAGAGCGGCGGCCAGATCGCCATGGGCGCGGCGGGCATGGTCGAGGGGTTCGAGGACTTCTCGGGCGGCGTGGAAGCCTGCGTGGCGGGTGGCGTCGAGACCGTGGGCCTCGCCTGCGGGGCCGGGTTCCTGATGTCGGCCAAGGGCGTGGTCACCATGGCGGCCGGGTTCACCCTGGTGGTCAACGGCGCCAAGGGCCTGAACGACGCCATCAACCGGGCCCGCGACGGCGGTGACGACGGTGGCGGTGACGGCGGCGGCGGACACGATTCGCCGTCCAGCAACGACGACGGGGTCTACCGCAACCAGGCCGCCAAGAACCAGCGCGAGATGGCCGACCGGGACGCGGGGAGCGGCTCGGACGACGGCGGCGGCGGGAACGGCGGCAAGGGTGACGGCGGCGACGGCGGGAACGGCGGCGACGGCGGAAACGGTGACGGCGGCGACAACGGCAGTCCCGCCGACAACCCGGGCCACCGCTCCCCGAGCGACCGCGGAAAGCCCGCGAAGAAGAAGTTCGCCGTGCAGAAGACCTATGCGGCTCCGGAAGGGGACTGGACGTTGGAGGACCGCCTGGCCGAGGCGGACAGCAAACTGCAGGAGGCGATTCAGGCCGACCGGAAGTCGGGCAATGCGCAGAAGCTCGACCGGGCGTGGAGTGCGGGTGTGAACATCGACACCGGTGAGATCTCCATCGCGACGTCCGGAACCGTGGAAGGGGCCGATGCGGGATTCTGCGCCGAGGGCAACGTGGTGAACGCACTAGGCGGGAACTCGTTGAGGGTGAGGTTCACCATGTCCTCCCGGGTGACGGCGGAGAATCCGCTGACCGTCGACCGGAACGTCAATATCTGCGACAAGTGCGTCAAGGATTACGATCCCGGACAATTTCCGGCCGGAACCAGATGGGGCGATACCAACACCAGGCTGGTGCTGATCGACGGTACACTGGGCCCCTTGGAGTAGACCGGTCGTCATGTTGGGAATCTCATGCTTGACTTCAGCCCCGCGCCGGTCATTTCGGCGCAGAGCTTCGACAGTGCCGGAGAAATGGTGGTCGAGGCACTGGGCTCCGGTGATTGTTGGGCCTGGTACCCGGAATCAGGTGCCGAAGCAGCAAGCGTGAGACTCCCCTCCTTTTCGGTGACCGCCCTGGCCGTTGCGCCGGGGCGGTCTCGCCGTCTGGTGGCCGTCGGCAGCGACCAGGGCGGTCTGGTGGTGTGGGACGTGGACGGCGGTGGCGTGCGGGAGCTGGCCGGGCACCGGGGCGAAGCGGTCCAGTCCCTGGCCTGGACCCCCGACGGGCGGCTCTGCTCCGGCGGCAGTGCGGGGACGGTCCGCGTCTGGAGCAGTGAATCCGGTGCTCTGCTCAGCGAGTTGAGTGTGGGCGACCCGGCCGAGCCGTACGGTCGGGCGGTCCGGGGACTCGCGGTCCACCCGGACGGACGGCAGCTCGCCGCCGGTACGCACAGCGGTTCGGTGCGCCTGTGGGACTTGGCGGCGGGTGCGCCCGGTCCGGTGCTGCGCCCGGGCGGGGAGTGGGTGGCGGCCGGCGCCTTCTCGCCGCAGGGTGACCTGCTGGCCGTGGCCGGCCGCTCGGCTGCCCAGACCTGGCGACTGCCGAGCGGGGACTCCGCCGGCGCATGGACCGTTGGATCCGACTTCCAACTGGCGGTCGCCGTCCGTCCGGACGGCCGCCAGATCGCCACGGCCGGCCAGGACCGCCTGGTTCGCCTGTGGAACGCGCGGACGGGCGCGCCGGAGCGGAGCCTGTCCGGCCTCAACGGGTGGGTGTCCGCCGTCCAGTACTCGCCCGACGGGCGGCAGGTGGTGGCGTGCGACGGCGACGGCGCGGTGGCGCGGTGGTCCGTCGACACCGGTGCGCTGCTGGTCCACCGCCGCCGACTGCTGCCGGTTCCCGCGGTCCGCAGGCCGGGTGAGCCGAAGCCGGCCTGGGAGGCGGTGGCGGAGCAGGCCGACTGGTCGACCCTGCGGTGCGGTTGTCCGCGCGGTGCCCGTCACGTTCCCGGCAGTTTCGCCCGGCTCATGGCCGCGACGACGGACGACGAGGCGGACGGCAAGGGCCTGGACCGGGACGTCACGCGCGACGGCTTCCTGTTCGAGGCTGCCGTCCCGGTGACGGAGATGGTGGTGGCCGCCCTCCTGCAGGACGGTGCGCCCGCGCCGGTCCGGCGCCGACTCCTGCGGCTGCTGAGCTCCTTGGTCGGCGGCGAGTCCGAGTCCGCCGAGGCCGAGCAGGGCCGTCCGGACCTCGGGGACGCGTGCCGCGAGGCAGCCCGCCCGGCCGTCCCGCTGCTCCGTGCGGAGCTCGCCCACGAGAGCTTCCCCGGCGCCGCCGTGCTGGCCGCCGAGGCCCTGGACGAACTGGAATAGGACCGCCCGCGCCGGTCGACCCCTTGACGGGTCGATAGGTCTAGTCCATTGTCGGCATCGCATCAACTGCCCAGCGTCGCCCCCACCGTTCGCTGCAGGAGGCCCGATGACGATCCGTCATGTCCGCATGCCCAGAGCCCTGACCGCGCTCGCCGCCACGCTCGCCCTGCTGGTCGGCGGCGGTGCGCTGGCCGTCGGCGCGCAGGCCGACGCGACCAACCTGGTCACCAACCCCGGCTTCGAGAGCGGGCTGACCGGCTGGAGCTGCGACGCCGGGACCGGGAGCACGGTGAGCAGCCCCGTGCACTCCGGCAGCCACGCCCTGCAGGGGGCGGCCAGTGGGTCGGACGACGCCCAGTGCACGCAGACCGTCGCGGTGCAGCCCAACTCCAGCTACACGCTCTCCGCGTACGTGCAGGGGAACTACGTCTACCTGGGCGCCACCGGGCTCGGCAACCCCACCTGGACGCCGTCGGCGACCAGTTGGCAGCAGCTGACGACCAGCTTCACCACGGGGGCGAGCACCACCTCGGTGACGCTCTTCCTGCACGGCTGGTACGGGCAGGGCAGCTATTACGCCGACGACGTGGTGCTCACCGGTCCGGGCGGTGGCGGTGGTGGGGCGACCGGCCCGGCGGTGCCGACCGGCCTGACGGCCACCGGGACCACCACCTCCAGCATCGCGCTCGGCTGGACCGAGCCGTCCACCGGCACCGCCGCCACCTCCTACAAGGTGTACGAGGGCAGTGCCGTGGTCGCCACCAGCACCGGCACCGCGGCGACGGTCGGCGGCCTGGCCGCGGGGACCAGCCACACCTACACGGTCAGCGCGCTGGACGCGGCCGGCCACGAGTCCGCGCAGAGCGCGCCGGTGACCGCGGCGACCGCCGGCAGTGGCGGGGGCGGCGGCAGCAGCGCCTGGCACCCGAACCACCTGGCGATCGGGACGGTCTACACCCCGGGCTCCACGGTGGACTCCTTCTTCGGCACCCTGCAGTCGCACGGCAAGCTGCCCGACTACGGCTACGAGTACCTGATCGGCGGCGACTTCGCGAACTGGGCGAACACCACCACCACCTTCGTCCAGCACTCGGCCCAGTTCGGCATGACCCCGGTGCTGGTCGAGTACGGCATGAACGGGAACGTGGACGGCTCCAGCGTCGACTACACCAACATGCAGAACGCCGGCTGGGTGAGCTCCTACTTCCAGGCCCTGAAGAACGCGGCGACCGCCGCCAACACGGCGGCGCCCGGCAAGCCGGTCGGCTGGGTGATCGAGCCCGACATGCTCGGCTACCTGCAGCAGAACTACGGCGCCCAGTACCAGAACGACGCCACCCGGTTCCCCGCCGCCACCAGCTCCGCCTACTCCGCCGGGGTGCTCAGCAGCAGCGGCGACCCGGCCTTCGCCGACAACCTCAAGGGCCTGGTGGAGGCGATCAGCTACACGATCAAGAAGTACGACCCGGCCGCCTTCCTCGGCTGGCAGGTCAACACCTGGGGCGTGCGGGACGCGCTCAAGGACACCGACTCCCAGGGCTGGACGGCCGGGCGGCAGTCGGTGGTCAACACCGGCAACCAGGTGGCGGCCTTCCTGAAGACCGCCGACCTCGGCTACCGGGCGGACTTCGTCGCCTTCGACCAGTGGGGCCAGGACTTCGGCATCCTGCGCGACCCGAACCCGGCCGGCGACATCCGGTACCTGAACGCGGCGCACTGGAGCAACTACCTGCTCTACGTGCAGACCGTCCGCCAGGCGCTCGGGCTGCCCGCGGTGCTCTGGCAGATCCCGGTGGGCCACCTCAACTCCACCCAGACGCCCAGCCCCACCTACTGGAACGCCGGCGGCCGGTTCCCCGACCTGGACGACGTGACCACCGAGCAGGACGAGGACTCCGCGTCCACCTTCTTCTACGGGGACTCCTTCACCAGCAGCGGCGCCAACCTCTCCTTCTACGGCAGCAACCCGGGCGGCGACCCGAAGGTGTCGGTGAACGGATCCACCGTCACCTGGGGCTCGCACCTGCCCGAGGCGGCCGCCGCCGGGGTGGTGGCGATCCTGTTCGGCGCCGGCACCGGCACGGCGACCTACGGGGTGCCGGAGATGGTGGGCACCAACCAGACCGGTCCGGGCGACTTCGGCTACTGGGTGACCCGGACCCAGTCCTACCTGGCCGCACCCGTCCCGCTGCCGTAGCCGGCCGCCGCTGCCGTAGCCGGCTGCCGCTGCCGTAGCCGGCTGCCGCTGCCGTAGCCGGCTGCCGCTGCCGCAGCCCGGGCCGCTGCCGTCCCGCTGTCGCAGCCCGGACCACTGCTGCCCCGCCCGGCGGGCGGGGCAGCAGTGCTGCCCGCAGACTGGGACGCATGGAGACCCTGCCCGGCCGGACGGCCCCGTGATCCGCCGACCGGTGCGCCCGACGGGCCCTCAGGTCGGCCCCGGGCTGCAGAAGACGGCCGGGTACGCCTGGCGCCTGCTGGTGCTGGCGGCCGCGCTCTACCTGGTGCTGATCGTGCTCGGCCGGCTGGTGCTGCCGGTGGTGGCGGTCTTCGTGGCGCTGGTGATCACCTCGCTGCTGCGCCCGGTGGCCGATCTGCTCGCCAGGCTGCTGCCGCGCACCCTGGCGGTGGCGGTCACCGTCGTCGGCGCGGTGCTGCTGGTCGCGGGAGTGCTGGCGCTGCTCGGCGAGTCGGTGGCCAGTGAGTGGGACAGCCTGGTGAACGAGTTCCGCGGCGGGACCGGTCGGATCGAGCGCTGGCTGGAGGGCGCGCCGTTCCACGTCAAGCCGGGCAGCGCCACCCAGCTGCAGAACAAGCTCAGCTCCTACCTGTCCACCCACCGGGCCAGCCTGGTGAACACCGCGGTGAACCAGGCGGGCAAGGTGGTCGAGGTGTTCACCGGGGCCTTCCTGTCCCTGTTCTGCTCGATCTTCTTCGTCCACTCGGGCGACCGGATGTGGGCCTGGGCGCAGCGGCAGCTGCCGCGCGGCTCCCGGGCCACCACCGACCGGGCGGGCCGCGCGGCCTGGCGCACCTTCGCCGGGTACACCCGGGGGATCATCATCGTGGCGGCCAGCAACGCGGTGCTGGTCGGGATCGCGCTGCTGGTGCTCCAGGTCCCGCTGGTGGCCCCGCTGGTGGTCCTGGAGTTCTTCGCCACGCTGATCCCGCTGATCGGCTCGCCGATCGCGATGGTGATCGCGGCGGTGGTGGCGCTGGCGGCGCGCGGTCCGCTGACGGCGGTCATCGTGCTGGGCCTGATCGTGGTGATCGGTCAGATCGAGGGGCACGTGCTGCACCCGCTGGTGCTCAGCTGGGCGGTGCGGATCCACCCGGTGGTGGTGGCGCTGTCGGTGATCGCCGGCGGCATCCTGGCCGGGGTGATCGGCGCGGTGGTCGCGGTGCCGCTGGTCTCGGTGGTCTGGTCGGTGATCGGCGAGCTGCGCGGGGACGACCACGGGGACGACCGCGGGGGCCGCCCGGCCCCGGCCGGGCCCCCGTGACACGTGCCGCGGGTCGCCTCGCCCGGACGGACCAGCAGCTGTTGCGGCGTCAGCTGACCCGGCGTTGGCTGGATGGCATGCTCTCAGCGCGCAGTCTCTTCCACGAGATCCACCAGGACGACGACGCCTTCGGCCTGTTCTGCTCGATCGCCGCCAAGGGCGAGGACCAGGGCGGCTGGGAGAACGGGCGGATCGCGCTGCTGGTGGAGGACCAGGTCCTGGCCCCCAAGATCGCCCGGCACGGCGCGGACGAGGAGAAGCACGGGCGGATCTTCAACGCCCTGCTGAGGAAGCGCGGGCTGCACCCGGTCGCGGTGCCCGACGAGACCGACTACACGATGATCCTGGAGCGCCAGGGCATCGGCCTGGCCCACGCGCGGCTGCGCCGCGACGAGAAGCTCGGCGAGCGGGACGTGATCACCTACCTGGTGCACAGCCGGGTCACCGAGCAGCGGGCCAGTGAGCAGATGCGGCTGCTGCGGGGCGTCTTCGGCCACCACCCCGAGCTCGGCCGGGCGGTGCGGATGATCTCCGACGACGAGGACAACCACCTCGCCTACTGCCACGAGGAGCTGCTGCGGCTGGCCGCGGCCGGCCACGGGCGGCTGATCTGGCGCACCCTGCAGGAGACCGCGCACGCCGAGATCCGCACCTACCGGGACGTCAGCCTGGCCGTGATGGCGCGGATGGGCGAGATCCTGCACTGGCCCCGGGCCAAGCGGGCGGCGCTGGCGGCCGGCATCCACGGCGTCTACGGGTACGAGAAGCTCGGCGGCTGGCGGCGGATGACCTCGCTGCGGATGCCCGACCGGCTGGGCGCGATGGACGGCCCGCCGGTGCCCGAGCCCGCCGAGTGAGCCGGTGGTGAGCGCGGCCGGGCGGCCGTGCGCGTTCTGCGCGCTGCTGGCCGAGCCCGGCGGCGCGCAGGTGGTCTTCCGGGACGAGGTGGCGTTCGCCTTCCTGGACCACCGGCCGCTCTTCCCCGGCCACCTGTTGGTGGTGCCGGTGGTCCACGCGGTCACCCTGACCGACCTCGCGCCCGAGCTGGTCGGTCCCTTCTTCCAGCGGGTGCGGCTGCTGACCGGTGCGGTGCAGACGGCGATGGCGGCGGCCGGGTCCTTCGTGGCGATGAACAACAAGGTCAGCCAGTCGGTGCCGCACCTGCACGTGCACGTGGTGCCGCGCAATCCCAAGGACGGGCTGCGCGGCTTCTTCTGGCCGCGGCGGCGGTACCGGGACGAGGCGCAGGCGGCCGAGACCGCCCAGCTGCTCCGGGCCGCGCTGGCCGGAGTTGATGACGCAGCGTCAAGTAACTGAGCGCATATCAGACTTGCGCCTGCGCAGGAGTCGTTATCGGCCAACCGCCAACAGCACGCAACGGTTCTGACATGCTGTCATCGCTGGCAGTGAGCAACAGTGTTCGGCCAGAGGATGGCTGGAAAACAGCGCTCAAAGCGAAAATATGCCTATGGCATTGTCGTTCGGCATGTCGGGCTCAGTAACGTTCCGGGCCAACAGCGCGACGGGCTGTGGTGCCCCGTGGGCGGGGTCACCGTCGCGTGCCGGGCCGCCGTGCCCCGTTGCGAAGGAGCCCGTGTGCCGGGGATCGACGACTGCCTGTCACAGGCGATGGGGATCGCCGGTGCCCACGGCGTGACCCTGCTGGACTGGGGGAGCGGCCTGGAACTGGGCGCCGCCGGCCGCAGCCCGGCCGACGACCACGCGGTCACCGCCGCCGAGGCGAGCGACCTGGTGCGGCTGGCCGCGGAGAGCGCGAGCTTCGCCGAGCCGGACGAGGCGAGGTTGCCGGTCTGCGACATCATCCTGACCACCAGGGGGAGTTACCACCTGTTCTGCCTGATCGGGACGGTCTTCGACAGCCGCCTGCTGCTGCACCTGTGGCTGGACCGGTCGGAGGCCAACCTGGCCGTGGCCCGGATCAGGTTGCAGGCCCTGGCCGAGGAGTTGGTGATCGGATGACCGGCGGCACGGCGGTCGCGCTGACCGCCAGGCTGGCCGCCGCCCGCGCCACCGGCGCGCTGCACACCAGCACCGGCACCGTCTACCTGGTGCACGGCGCGGTGGTGCACGCCGAGAGCCCGCAGAGCCTGGGCATCGGGGAGTTGCTCACCGGGTGCGGCCGGATCACCGCGGACCGGTGGCAGCGCACGCTGGAACTGCACGGTCCGCTGCGCCAGGTCGGCCGGGCGCTGGTCGAGCAGGGCAGCCTCAGCCGCGGCGAGTTGGAGCTCTGCCACCTGCAGACCCTCTACGACGCCGCCTACTTCGCGCTCGACCCGGACCGCCGACCGATCTGCTTCGAACCGGAGGTGCGGCACTGGCTGGGCCCGGTGCGCCAGGTCAGCCCGCCGGTCGTGTGCCGGGAGACCCTGCGGCGGCGCGACCTGCTGGCCCGGATCTGGCCCTGCCCCGAGCTGGACACCGCCCCCGTGGAGTGCTGCACCGGCCGGACGCCGCCCGCGCTCTCCCGGCGCCGGCGCGAACTGCTGGACCTCGCGGACGGCCGGCGCACCGCCGCCGACCTGGCCCGGCTGCTGGGCCGCTCCAGCTTCGCCACCGCCGTGGAGATCCGCCGGCTGGCCGCCGCCGGCCTGGTCCGCAGCTCGGACCCGGCGCCGGCCGTCCCGCCGCCGCGCCACCCGCTGCCCCCGCGCAGCCCGCAGCCGCCGGCCGGCCCGCCGCTGGAAGCGCGCCGCCGCCACGCTGCGCCCGACCCGGCCGCACCGACCCGCCGGACCCCGGGCGCGAGCCTGCACCGGTCCCCGGAAGCCGCCGAACTCCCCGACACCGCGCTGCTGTTGCGCGTTCGATCCGCACTGGAGGCTCGACTGTGATTCCCTGGCCGCCCGCAGCCCACCGCGCGCTGTCATGAGGCGGGTACTGCGACCGCGCGCCGACCGCCGCCAGCTGGACGCGCTGCACAGCGCGCTGCTCGCCGAACTGCGCACCCTCAAACGCCGCGTCCCGCACCTGGCCGGCGGCCTGGTGGCGAGCGTGGACGGGCTGCTCATCGTCCACGACACGCACGACACCGAGGCCGACAGCCTGGCCGCCCTGACCGCCGCCACCCTGGGGGTCGCCCGGCGGCTGGCCGAGACCACCGGGCAGGGCGAGTTCCGCGACGCCCTGGTGCACGGCGAGCACGGCTACGTGGCCAGCTACGCCGCCGGTCCGCTCTGCGTGCTCACCCTGCTCGCCCACCCGGACACCAGCGTGGGCCGGCTGCACCTGGAGGCCCGCCGGGCCGCGGGGCGGGTGGCCGAACTGGTGCACACCGAACTGGCCCCGCCCAGCGTGACCTGACCCTCCGTCCGTACCCCGTCATTCCTTCCCCTCTTACCCACACAACGATCTGGAGAGACCGTGGCAGACATCGACACCACCCTGCGCTCGATCATGGCAACCGTGGACGGCAGCATCGGCGTGGCACTGGTCGACTACACCAGCGGCATGGCGCTGGGCACCGTGGACGGCGGCGCCGGGCTGGACCTGACGGTGGCGGCGGCCGGCAACACCGACGTGGTGCGGGCCAAGATGCGCACCATGGACATGCTCGGCCTGAGCGAGGCCATCGAGGACATCCTCATCACGCTGAACAGCCAGTACCACCTGATCCGCCCGCTCACCGGTCGCGGCGGCAAGGGCCTCTTCCTCTACCTGGCGCTGGACAAGCGCCGGGCCAACCTGGCGATGTCCCGGCACCAGCTGGCCAAGATCGAGACCGACCTGGAGATCTGACCCCCGCGGCAGGCGGGCCGGCGGCGGGCCCGGCCCGCCGCCGGGACGGACTAGACTGGCTCGTCATGCCTACCCGCCGCGAGGAAAACCTGTGAGCAACGAGCAGCCCGTCCCCGTCACCCAGGTCCTCGCCGAGGCCAACCGCCGGCGCACCTTCGCCGTGATCTCCCACCCGGACGCGGGCAAGTCCACGCTGACCGAGGCCCTCGCGCTGCACGCGCGGGCGATCACCTCGGCCGGTGCGGTGCACGCCAAGGGCGGCCGCCGCGGGGTCACCAGCGACTGGATGGAGCTGGAGCGCGAGCGCGGCATCTCGGTCACCTCGGCGGCGCTGCAGTTCGGCCACCGCGAGCACGTGATGAACCTGGTCGACACCCCCGGCCACGCCGACTTCTCCGAGGACACCTACCGGGTGCTCTCCGCGGTGGACTGCGCGATCATGCTGATCGACGCGGCCAAGGGCCTGGAGGAGCAGACCCGCAAGCTGTTCTCGGTCTGCCGGCACCGCGGCGTGCCGGTGATCACCTTCATCAACAAGTGGGACCGGCGCGGTCGCGACGCGCTGACCCTGCTGGAGGACATCGAGAACCACCTGGGCATCACCCCGGTGCCGGTGGTCTGGCCGGTCGGTGTGGCGGGCAACCTGCGCGGCCTGGTCGAGGCGGAGAACACCGAGCAGTTCCGCCGCTACACCAAGGTGCCGGCCGGTACCCACGCGGCGATCGAGGAACTGCTCTCCGCCGAGGAGGCGACCGAGCAGGAGGGCGAGGACTGGACCAACGCCCTGGAGGAGCTGGAGCTGGTGCTCGCCTCCGGTCCGGGCTACGACCAGGAGGCCTTCGAGGCCGGCAAGATCACCCCGGTCTTCTTCGGCGCCGCGCTCACCAACATCGGTGTCAAGCTGCTGCTCGACGCGGTCGTGGACCTGGCCCCGGCGCCGGCCGCCCGGCCGCTGGCCAACGGCGAGCGGCGCGAGGTGGGCGAGGACTTCTCCGGCGTGGTCTTCAAGATCCAGGCCAACATGGACCCGGCGCACCGCGACCGGATCGCCTTCGTCCGGGTCTGCTCCGGCGTCTTCGAGCGCGGCATGAACGTCACCCGGGCCGCCAGCGGCCGCTCGCTCACCACCAAGTACGCGCACACCGTCTTCGGCGCCGAGCGCACCGTGGTGGAGACCGCCTTCCCCGGCGACGTGGTCGGCCTGATCAACGCCGCCGCGCTGCGCGTCGGCGACACCCTGTTCACCGGCCGCAAGGCCGAGTTCCCGCCGCTGCCGGCGTTCGCCCCGGAGTACTTCGCGGTGGCCCGGCCCAAGGACATCAGCCGCTCCAAGCAGTTCCGCCGCGGCGTCTCGCAGCTGGACGAGGAGGGCGTGGTGCAGGTGCTGGTCTCCGACCGGCGCGGCGAGCAGGCCCCGGTGATGGCGGCGGTCGGCCCGATGCAGTTCGACGTGGTGCTGCACCGGATGGAGCACGAGTTCTCCTCGCCGATCCACCTGGACCGGCTCTCCTACCAGTTGGCCCGCAAGACCAACGCGGAGGGCGCCGAGGCGCTGGCCAAGGCCCGGCTCACCGACTCCGAGGTGCTGACCCGCCGGTCCGACCAGGCGCTGCTCGCCCTGTTCGCGGACAAGTGGCACCTGAGCGCCTTCCAGCGGGCCAAGCCGGAGATCTACCTGGAGCCGCTGATCGCCACCGCCGACTGACCCCGTCCCACCTGCGCCGACCCCGGTCCGGACCGCGGTGTCCGACCCGTGATATGTACTCGGATCGGGGCGGCAGGGTGCAGCCCTGGTGAAGACGGTGGGAAAGAGGGGGGATCGGTCATGCTTGGGCTGATTCGGCGGCTGCGCCCCGGGGCGCAGCCGGCCGTCGACCCGGCGTACGGCGATCCGCTGCTGGCGCGGCTGCGCGCGGCGGCCGCCGCGGCGGACTGGCCGGGGGTCAGGGCGGGGCTGGCGGAGGCGACGGACCAGGCGGACCTGGTCTGGCTGGTCGGCCAGATCGCCGAGGTGGCCGGGGTCGAGGAGTGGATACCGCAGGCGGTGGCTTCCGAGTCCGAGTCGGCGCTGCCGCTGCTGGTCTCCGGGGCCCGACAGATCACCTGGGGCTGGGAGGCGCGCACCGCCGCCCGCGCCAAGTACGTCACCCGCGAGCAGTGGCAGCTGTTCCACCAGCGGCTGGAGACGGCCGAGGAGCAGCTCTACGCGGTGGCCGAGCGCGAGCCCGACTGGCTGGGCCCCTGGTACTTCCTGCAGATCAGCGGTCGCGGCGGGTCGGTCGACGAGGACGCCGGCACGTACCGGTTCGAGGCCGCGCTGCGCCGCTGCCCGGGCCACCCGGCCTCGCACCGGCAGCGGCTGCAGCAGCTGTGCCGCAAGTGGGGCGGTTCGCACGAGCAGATGCACGCGTTCGCCCGCACGGCGATGCTGGGCGCGCCCGAGGGCAGCCAGCTCGGCGAGCTGGTGGCGCTGGCCCACCTCGAGCACTGGCTGGACCTGGACCGCGGTGCGGACCAGCGGTACCTGACCTCGCAGCCGGTGCGCCTGCAGCTGGCCGAGGCCGCGCAGCGCTCCGTCCTGCACCCCGCGTACGTGCGGCGGCGCGGCTGGGCCGGCCCGCACAACACCTTCGCGATGGTCCTGTCGCTGGCCGGCGAGCGCAACCTGGCCCGCGCGGTGTTCGCGCACCTCGGGGACAACGTCACCGAGGACCCCTGGGACTACCTGAGCAAGGACCCGGTCGAGGCGTTCCGGCTCGCGCGCAAGGACTGCGCCTGATCCGGCCCGCCCCCAGCCCGCCCGCACACGCGATCGAAAGAGCTCCCTGTGTCCTCTCCCCAGCCCACCGCGCACACCTTCCAGGTGGACCTGCGCGGCCTGGTCGACCTGCTGTCGCACCACCTGTACTCCAGCCCGAAGGTCTACCTGCGCGAACTCCTGCAGAACGCGGTGGACGCGATCTCCGCCCGCCGCCTGCTGGACCCGGCCGCCCCGGGCGCCATCACCGTGCACGCCACCGACCGGTCGCTGTCGGTGACCGACACCGGCGTCGGCCTGACCGAGGCCGACGTGCACACCTTCCTGGCCACCATCGGCCGCAGCTCCAAGCGGGACGCCGAGGGCCGGCTGGACACCGCCGGCCTGGCCGGCGCCCGCTCGGACTTCATCGGCCAGTTCGGCATCGGCCTGCTCGCCTGCTTCGTGGTGGCCGACGAGATCGCCGTGCTGACCCGCTCGGCCGCCGCTCCCGACGCCCCGGTGATCGAGTGGCGCGGCAGCTCCGACGGCCGGTACACCATCACCACCCTGCCCGGCTCGGCCAAGCCGGAGCCCGGCACCACCGTGACCCTGGTCCCGCGCGCCGACGCGGAGCAGTGGACCCGGGTGGACCGGGTGATCGAGCTGGCCCGCGGCTACGGCAGCCTGCTGCGCCACGAGGTCACCGTGGTCGACGACCGCGGCGAGCGCACCCGGATCAACGAGACGCCGGCGCCGTGGGCCAAGCCCTACCCCTCCCCGCCGGCCCGCCGTCAGGCGCTGGCCGAGCACTGCCGGGCGACCTTCGACTTCGTCCCGCTGGACACCATCGACCTGGAGCTGCCGCTGGTCGGCCTGAGCGGGGTGGCGTACGTGCTGCCCGAAGCCGTGCCGCCGTCCCGCAAGGCGGGCCACCGGGTGCACCTGAAGGGCATGCTGGTCTCCGACCAGGCCGACGAACTGCTGCCCGACTGGGCCTTCTTCGTCCGCTGCGTGGTCGACGCGGAGGGCCTGCGCCCGACCGCCTCGCGCGAGGGCCTGTACGCGGACGAGACGCTGGCCGCGGTCCGCGAGGCACTCGGCACCCGGATCCGGGACTGGCTGACCGGCCTGTCCGCCAGCGACCCGGCCCTGCTGCACCGGTTCATCTCGGTGCACCACCTGGCCGTCAAGGCGCTGGCCCGGTACGACGACGAGCTGCTGCGGATGCTGCTGCCCTGGCTGCCGTTCGAGACCACCGACGGCAACGTCACGCTGGACGAGTTCGCCCGCACCCACCGCACCATCCTGGTCGCCCAGACCGTGGAGGAGTTCCGCCAGGTCGCCCCGATCGCCGGCGCGGCGGGCCTGGGCGTGGTCAACGGCGGCTACACCTACGACCGGGACCTGGTGCACCGGCTGCCCGAGCTGCGCCCCGGCGCGGTGGTGACCGACCTGGACCCGACCACCGTCACCGCCCACCTGGACAGCGTCGACCCGGCCGCCGAGCTGGCCGCGGCCGGCTTCCTGGCCGTCGCCCGCGAGGTGGTCGGCCGGTTCGACTGCGACGTGGCGCTGCGCACCTTCCACCCGGCCGCCGCACCGGCCCTGCTGCTGGACAACCGGGAGGCCCGGCACGAGCGCACCCGGGCCGAACTGGCCGACCAGTCCGACGGGTTGTGGGCCGACATCCTCGGCTCGCTGCGGGCCGGGACGCCGCGCGCCCAGCTGGTGCTCAACCACCTCAACCCGCTGGTGCGCCGCGCCGCCTCGATCACCCACCGGGAGCTCACGGTGGCCGCCGTGGAGGCGTTGTACGGCCAGGCGCTGCTGCTGACCCGCCGTCCGCTGCGGGCCAGCGAGAGCGCACTGCTCAACCGCTCGTTCATCGCCCTGCTGGACCACGCGATGCTCGGCCACGAGACCGGGACGGAGTCCTGATGCTGGAGACCACCGACGCGGTGTTCGCCGCGCTGCGGGAGAACGACACCCGGCCCTACGGCCGCCAGCGCACCGTCACCGCCGAGCAACTGGTCGACGCCGCGGACCAGTTCGAGGACCCCAAGCTCCAAGTGCTGGCCCTGCTGGAGCTGATGGAGGCCTACGAGTACGACGGCGAGGCGCGCAAGACCCCGGTGGTCTTCGCCCGGGTGCTGAGGTTCTGGGACACCGATCCGGCGGTGTTCAGCGAGTGGGGCGCCCACCAGGTGTTCTGGCGCTTCAAGTGGGTGGCGAGCGCGCTGCTGGGCACCCCCGAGGTGCCGTTGACCGCGCTGCGGCGCTGGCTGGAGGAGATGCGCGAGCGGTACACCAAGGCCGGCCACGGCCTGCAGCCCTACTACGCCGAGAAGTTCCGGCTGGCCGCGCACCTGGAGCAGGACCGCGAGTCGGCCTTCGAGCTGTGGGCCACCCGCCGGCGCACCGAGCTGAGCGACTGCGCGGCCTGCGAGACCCGCACCCGCGCGCTGCACCACGTGGCCCTGGGCGACGACGCCCGGGCGCTGGCCGTGTGGGAGCCGGTGCTGAGCGGCGACAGCGGCTGCACCGAGGAGCCGTACGCCAGCCACGGCTACGCGCTGCTGCCGCTGCTGCGCCTGGGCCGCACCGACCAGGCCCGGTCCAGCCACCTGACCGGCTACCGCTACGCGCGGGGCAAGGCCGCGATGGCCGGCCAGATCGGCCTGCACCTGGAGTTCTGCGCGCTGAGCGGCAACGAGCCGCGCGGGTTGGAGATCCTGGCGGAGAACCGTGCGCTGTTCGACCGGGCCGCGGACCCGCTGGACCGGCTCGGCCTGCTCACCGGGGTCGAGGTGCTGCTCGCCCGGCTGGTCGGGCTGGGGCACGGCGAGCTGGCGGTGGCCGGCCCGGCCGGGCGCAGCTGGACGGTGGCCGAGCTGCTCGCCGACTGTGCGCGCCAGTCCGCCGGGATCGCGGCCGGGTTCGACGCGCGCAACGGCACCGAGGCCGTCGGCGCCCGCCGGCTGGCCCGGCTGGCCCGCCGACCGCTGTCGGCCGAGCCGCTGGCCCTCGGAGTGCGCACCGCGACCGCGCTGGCCGCGCCCGCGGCGCCCGCCGCGGCACCCGAGCCGGCCCCGCCGGTCGCCGAGGACCTGGTCGAACTCGTGCTGCAGGCACGTGAGTCGGACCGCACCGGGCACCCGGAGTCGAACCGGTTGTGGCAGCGGGTCGGCCGGCTGGTCGAGGCGCCCGACCACACCCACCCCGACGACCCGCGGCTGGGCTCGGCGGCCCGGCTGCGCGCCGAACTGGTCGAGGAGCGGGCCCACACGCCGGAGCTGCGCGGCGACCCGGCCGGCCGGCGGGCCGCGCTGGAGGAGGCGCGGGCGCTGTTCGAGGAGGCCGGCGAGACCGGCCGGGCGCTGGCCGTGCGCTCCCAGCTGGCCGTGCTGGAGCTGGGCGAGGGCGACGGGGCGGCGGCCGACTGGAAGCTGCTGGACCGGCTGCTGGCCGAGGCCGAGGAGCTGCGGGCGACGGACCGCCTGGACCCGGAGGACTGGGCCCGGGTGCTGCAGTCCCGGGCGTACGCCGCGCACTGCGAGCTGATCGGGGCCGAGGACGGGCAGCGCGGCGAGCAGGACGCGCGGTTCGCCGCGGTGGTGGGCAGCTACCTGGCCGAGACGCAGCGGCTGGGGCTGGTGCACCGTCAGGTGACGGCCCACCAGTACCGGGCCAACGCGGCCGCCCGGCAGGAACGGTTCGCCGAGGCGGAGCAGGAGCTGGCGGTCGCCCTGCAGCTGATCGAGGCGGCCGACGCCCCCTGGCGCGCGCCGCTGGTCAACGGACTGCTCGCGCAGGTCAGGCTGGCCCTCGGCGACCGCCGGCAGGCGGTCGAGCTGCTGCACCGGGCGCTGGCCGAGGCCGCCCACTGGAGGCTCCGGTCCTTCCCGTACGGGCCGACCTACGCGCTGCTCGGGCACGCGCTGGGCCACCTGGGCGACACCGCCGGGGCGGTCCGGGCGCTCTCCGAGGCGGCGGACCGGTTCGACCGGGACGCCAAGCCGGTGGACGCGGCCGACGTGCGGATGCAGCTGGCCGAGGCGCTGACCTCGGCCGGGCGCGGTGCGGACGCGGTGGCGGTGCTGGAGTCGGTGCTGCTGGACCCCGACCCGGCGGCTCTGGGCGAGCGCCGCCTCGCGCAGGCGCGGCTCCAGTTGGCCCGCGGCCTGGCGATGCTGGCGGAGTACCGGGAGGCGGCCGAGGAGTACCTGCGGCTGGCCGACCAGGTGGCGGGCTGGGGCGACGACCCGCAGACGCTGACCATGGTGGCCTGCGAGGCGGCGGTGGCACTGGCCGAGGCGGGCCGGCTGGACGCGGCCGCGACGGCGCGCGAGCGGGCGCTGGCCGCGCACGACGCCGCGCCGCAGCCGGGCAAGGCCGCCACCATGCTGCGCGAGCTGGCCCGGCTGGTGATGGAGCACCAGGGGGCCGACGGTCTGGAGACGGCGCTGGGTTACCTGGCCGAGGCGGACGCGGTGCGCGAGCGGGCCGAGGCCGCCGGGGCGGCGGAGGAGCTGTGGTACCTGCGCGGCTCGGTGCACGACGGCCGGGCCCGGGCGCTGGCCACCGCGGACCGCACCGAGGAGGCGCTGGCGGAGGCGGAGCGGGGCATCGCCGCCTTCGGGGCCGGCGGCGCGGAGGGCGAGCTGGGCCGGGCCGAGACGGTCCGGCCTGTCTCGTATACACATCTGGCTCTGCCGACGACGTAGGTCGGGTAGATCTCGGAGGTGGCCGAAGCCTTAAAA
>NZ_JBHYKG010000039.1:0-39707 GCF_042741245.1 Kitasatospora sp. NPDC058965 | reverse complement strand
GAGGACGACGTGATGGCGTACGTCGCCGACCCGGTGCTCGCCGCGCTGCCGACCGGCACCCACCACCCGGTGGTGCTCGGCGCGGTGGCCCGCGCGGCCGGACTGACGGACCGTCAGGCGGCGGAACTGGCCGCCCACGAGTCGGTCAACGGCCCGGCCGCCGCCGCCGTGCGGCTGCTCGGCCTGGACCCGTACCAGGTGGTCGCGGTGCTGGCCCGGCTCGCCCCGCGGGTCGACCGGGTGGCCGAACAGGCGGCCACTGCAAGGCAGTTGCTCGCTGCCTCCGCTCCGCTGCTCGACCTGTACGGCGAGCGGCACGCCTCCTGGAAGGTGAAGCTCTTTGCATCGTGACCACGGCACCGACGAGTTCGGCGCCCCGCTGCACGACACCCGGCACCCCGACCTCCCGCGCCAGGAGGCCCCGCAGCGGGACGCCCCGCCGCCCGCAGCGCTCCCCGGACCCCGGCGGGCGCTGCGGATCGGCCTGGGCGGTCCGGTCGGCTCCGGCAAGACGGCCACCGTGGCCGCACTCTGCCGGGCGCTGCGCGAGGAGCTCGCCCTGGGCGTCGTCACCAACGACATCTACACCACCGAGGACGCCGAGTTCCTGCTGCGGCACGCGGTGCTGCCGCCGGAGCGGATCGCCGCGGTCGCCACCGGCTGCTGCCCGCACACGGCGATCCGCGACGACATCTCGGCCAACCTGGAGGCGGTCGAGGAGCTGGAGGCGAGCACCGGACCGCTGGACCTGGTGCTGGTCGAGTCCGGCGGTGACAACCTGACCGCCACCTTCAGCCGCGGCCTGGTGGACGCCCAGATCTTCGTGATCGACGTGGCCGGTGGGGACAAGATCCCGCGCAAGGGCGGACCGGGGGTGACCAGCGCCGACCTGCTGGTGATCAACAAGACCGACCTCGCCGAGCTGGTCGGCGCGGACCTGGCGGTGATGGCGCGGGACGCCACCGCGCAGCGCGGCGACCGTCCGTTCGTCTTCACCTCGCTGGCGGCCGCGGACGGCGTGGCACCGGTCGCCGCCTGGGTGCGCGAGCGGCTGGCCGCGTGGCGGTGACGGTCCGCCCGCTGCCCGCCGACCCGCTGCCCGCCGACCCGGTGCCGGCCCCGGCGGGCCCGGCGGGCCCGGCGGGCTCGGTGACCGCCGGACCGGCCCGGATCGAGGCCGTGCTGGACGACCGCGGCCGCACCGAGCTGCCGGTGCTGGCGGGCGCCGGCCCGGTCGCGCTGCGGCAGCTGCGCCGGGCCGCCCCCGGCACGGCCGCCGAGGTCGCGACGGTCGGCACCATGGCCGGGCCGCTGGGCGGCGACCGGTACGGGGTGCGGGTGACCGTGGGCCCGGGCGCCCGACTGCGGGTCACCGGCGTGGCGGCCACCGTCGCGCTGCCCGGCGACGGGCCGGCCCGCTGCACGGTCGAGGTGACCGTCGCCGCGGGCGGCGTCCTGGAGTGGCTGCCCGAGCCGGTGGTCGCGGCGGCCGGCAGCCACCTGCTGCTGGACACCCGGGTCGAGCTGGCCGCCGGGGCCGCGCTGCTGCTGCGCGAGGAGCAGGTGCTCGGACGCCACCACGACTGGACCACCGGCGCCGGGCCCGGCCGGCTGACCAGCACGCTGACGGTCCGCCAGGACGGCACCGAGCTGCTCGCCCAGCAGACCGACCTGGGCCCCGGCGCCCCGGGCTGGGACGGTCCCGCGGTACTCGGCCCGCACCGGGCGCTCGGGCAGCTGCTGGCCGTGCACCGCCCGCTCCGCCCGCCCGGCGGCGACGCGGTGCTGCTCGCCCTGCCCGGCAGCGGCGCCCGGCTGCTCACCGCCCTGGCCCCGGACGCGCTGGTGCTGCGCCGGCTGCTGGCGGACGCCCTGGCGCCGGGGGAAGACGAAGGTCCCGCCCACCGGCAGGTGGACGGGACCGGGGTGGGGCGGCAGCCTCAGCCGGCCTGAGCGGGCCGGTTGCCCCGCTTCTCCAGCGAGGCCAGGTAGGCGTTGTAGGCAGCCAGCTCGGCGTCGCCGTCGCGGTCGGCGGCGCGGTCCTTGCGGGTCGCCTGCCGCTGCTCGGACTTGGCCCACTGGAAGACCAGCGCGATCAGCACCACGGCGGTCGGGATCTCGCCGAACGCCCAGGTGATCCCGCCGGCCGTCTTCTGGTCGGCCATCAGGTCGGTCCCGGGCGGCGCGACGGCCGCGTTGAAGGTGGTGACCAGCCGGGTGGTGGCCATCATCACCGCCACGCCGAAGAAGGCGTGGAACGGCATCCCCATGAACAGTTCCAGGATCCGCATCACGTGCCCGGGCCGGTGCGGGCCCGGGTCCACGCCCATGATCGGCCAGAAGAAGAGCAGGCCGACCCCGAGGAAGTGCACCATCATCGCCAGGTGCCCGATCCGCGACCCCATCAGGGAGTCGAAGATCCCGGTGAAGTAGAGGCCGTAGAGGCTGGCGATGAAGAGCGGGATGGTGAACGCGGGGTGCGACACCACCCGGACGTAGCGGCTGTGCAGCAGCGCCACCAGCAGCTCGCGCGGCCCGCGCGGGCGGCCCTTGCCGGCGGGGTGCAGGGCGCGCAGCGCCAGGGTGATCGGCGCGCCGAGCAGCAGCATGATCGGCGCCAGCATGCTGAGCACCATGTGCTGGATCATGTGCGCGCTGAACAGCACCATGCCGTAGTCGTTCAGCCCGGAGCAGGTGACGGCGATCACGGTGAGCACGCCGAGCAGCCAGGCGACGCAGCGGCCGACCGGCCAGGCGTCGCCGCGCCGGACCAGCCGCACCACGCCCGCGCCGTACAGGCCGAGCGCGAGCAGGCTGCCGAGCAGGAACGGCCAGTCCGGGGACCAGGTGAGCACCGAGTGCACCGAGAACGGGCCGAGCATCCCGCCCCCGTGGTGGTGCATCCCCGTCATACCGTCCATCGGCGGTCCCGCTTTCCCTCGTGCCCGGGGACGACCGGTGCCGCCGCGGGTCCGGTTCGTCCGTTTTTCGTCGGCTCCACATTACGGGCGCGTCCGCCGGGCACCACGCGCGGGGGCCCCGGTCCCCCGCGGTGGCGGGGGACCGGGGCCCGGAGGGCACCGCTAGCGGATCAGGAGACGTTGAGCGCGGTGTCGTCGATCACGAAGCTCGTCTGCAGCGAGGAGTCCTCGGTGCCGGTGAACTTCAGGGTCACGGTCTGGCCGGCGAAGGAGGAGAGGTCGAAGCTCTTCTGCACGTAGCCGGTGTTCTTGTTGAGGTTGGAGTAGGTGGCCAGGGTGGTGGAGTTGGCCGCCACGGTCAGCTTGTCGTAGGCCGTCGTGGTGGTGGTCTCGGCGGTGTCGATGTGCAGCCAGAAGCTGACGGTCGCGTGGCAGCCGGCCGGGACGGTGACGGTCTGGGACAGGGTGTCGGTGTGGGTGCTGCCGTAGCCGTCCAGCCAGGCCTTCCAGCTGCCGGAGTGGGCGGCCTCGGAGGAGGAGTTGTCGATCACGCCGGAGGAGGCGGTCCACGGGGCGGCGCTACCGGTCTCGAAGCCGGGGTTGCCGAGCAGCTGGGCGGCGGTGCAGCCGCCACCGCCGGAGCCGGCGATGGTCCAGCTGAAGGTGGTGGAACCGGTCGCGTTGGTGGTGTCCTTCGCGGTGACGGTGACCGAGGAGGTGCCCGCGGTGGTCGGGGTGCCGGAGATCAGGCCCGAGGAGCTGATCGACAGGCCGGCCGGCAGGCCGGTGGCCGAGTAGGTCAGGGTCTGGCCGGAGGCCGAGTCACTGGCGCTGATCTGCAGGCTGGCCGCGGTGCCGACGGTGCCGTTCTGGCTGCCCGGGTTGGTCACCGTGACGGTGTTGCCCTGGGAGCCGCCGCCCACGATCGGGTGCGAGATGGCGCAGGAGTTGGTGTCGTTCGACCAGCTGGCCTGCTCCGCGTAGGTCCCGAAGGAGCCGAAGGAGATGTTGGCCGCGCCGCCCGCGGTGCCCGGGTTGAGCCAGGCGCACTCGTCGGAGTTCTCCTGGCCGTTGTACGAGCTGCCGGAGACGTGGTTGGTCCAGCCGCCGGCCGGGTTCTGGTCCGACATCATCTCGTGCCACTCGTGGCCGAGGGTCATGCTGAAGCCGTCGGTCGTTCCGGGCGAGTTGACGAAGCCGACGCCGCAGCCCGCACCCGAGTCGATGTTGTACGGCTGGTTCGAGAACGCGATGTCGCCGTAGGGCGAGTTGACCGCGCCGCCGGTGAGCGTGGTGTCACCGTTGTAGTCGTGCCAGGCGCAGTACTGGTTCTGGTAGTTGTCCGGGTTGGTCCCGGTCGGCGACAGGATCACGTAGTACGCGTAGCGGTTGGACGCGGCGGTGGTGTTGCCGAAGTGCGCGGCCGCGTTGACCGCCTCCTGGCCCAGCTGGTGGCCGGTCGCCGCGCTCGGCGAGGCGGCCGCGTTGTCGTACCAGACGCCGGACAGCACGCCACCGCTCTGGTAGGGAACGTAGTTGACACCGCTTGCCGGGCAGCTGACCGCGCCGGAGGCGACGCCCGCGCCGTCGCACCACTGGGTCAGGTCGGCCGACCACAGCTCGTTGTTGGTGCCGATGCCCTTGAACATCTGCTGGGCGACACCGGCCGCACCGGCGGAGTCGCTGGAGAACTTGGCGTTGCCGTTGGCGTCGGTGCTCTGCGTACCCCACTGGTTACCGTAGAAGACCAGGTAGACCTTGGAGTGGCCGCTCTGCACGCCGATGCCGTCGATGCCACCGCCGTAGGAGAGGGTCTCCTGACCCGTGGCCGCGTGCGGGGCGGCCTGGGCGGCGATCGCTTCGTCGATCCGGTTCTGCTGGTCGCGGGTCGGCATCACGTGCCGGGTGCTCTGGCCGGTGGCCGAGTGGGACGAGGACGCCACCGCGGTGCTCGACTGCGCGACCGCCTGGGGTGCGGCGGCGGCGAGCATGACGCCGGTGACGAGGGACAGCGACGCGAGGCCGGTGAAGGCTACTCGTGCCGTGCCGCGCATACGGGGGGTGCCCATGGTGTGGGGGTTCCTCTCTCCTGCCGATCGCCCCGCGCCGGTTGGCGCGGGCGGGGTCGGATGCGTGGGACAGGACGTCGGGCGCACCGGTGGTACGAGCCGGAGGACTTGCAGGGCGCGGAGAGCAGAAGAGGCGCAACGCTCGCGTCCTGCTCCGGTGGGGGAGTTGGTACCAACCGTGCCGATACGCACGGTATCTGGTGGTCTGACAGGTGGTGCGCCGTTCGCTGCCGTGAAGCAAAGCAGAGTTGGCGAACCGCGGTCAACGGTGCGTACCGGCATTTCGTCTACCGACCGAACGGACGGTCGAGACGATCTCGCGCCGGGGCGGCGCGCGACGATCGGTTCCGGACTATTCTGAGACAGCGTCACATCGCTCTGGCGGAGGGGGTCCTGGTGCCGGAAAATGTCACGGCGCGCACGGGTTCGGGGCGTCCGGGCACTGCTGGGGCCACCGGCGCTTCTGGGGTTGCCAGTGGTTCGCGGTGGCGGGCCGGTGGCCGGGCGGGCGCGGGGGCGCCGCGCCCGGCCGTGCGGAGGTCCCCCGCAGGGGAGGGGATCAGTGCGGTGCCGTCCCCCAGCGCACCGGCAGCTCCACCGGTCCGCGGGTGATCCCGTACGGGTGCCAGCGCAACTCCTCGACCGGGACGGCGAGTTCCAGGTCGGGGAAGCGGCGCAGCAGGGTGCCGATCGCGATCTCGCCCTCCAGGCGGGCGAGCGGCGCGCCCAGGCAGTAGTGGATGCCGTGGCCGAACGAGACGTGCCGCGGGTCGGGGCGGGCCACGTCGAGGGCGTCCAGCCCGGCGCCGTCGCGGCCGGCCGCGGTCAGGCCCAGCTGGACGACGTCGCCGCGCCGGATCGTGGTCCCGGCGAGCTCCAGGTCCTCGGCGGCGAACCGGAACGGCGCGAACTCCACCGGTGCGTCGAAGCGCAGGAACTCCTCCACCGCGTTCGGCAGCAGCGCCGGGTCGGCGCGCAGCAGCTCGGCCTGCGCGGGGTGGGTGAGCAGCGCCAGGGCCGCGTTGGAGAGCAGGTTCACCGTGGTGTCGTGGCCGGCCACCACCAGCAGCACGGCGGTGCCGAGCAGTTCGACGTCGGACAGCCGCCCGTCCTGCTCGTCGTTGACCTGCACCAGGCCGGAGAGCAGGTCCTCGGCGGGCTCGCGCCGCTTGGCCTCCAGCAGCTCGGCCAGGTACCGGTTGAGCTTCTCGGCGCCCTCGCGCTGCAGGTGCACCGGGGCGGTCATCGCCTCGTGCGACCAGGACCGGAAGTCCTCCCGGTGCTCCTCGGGTACCCCGAGCAGCTCGCAGATCACGGTCATCGGCAGCGGACCGGCGAAGGCGGCGACCAGGTCGGCCTGCCCGGCCGGGGCGATCGCGTCCAGCAGGCGGTCGGCGATCTCCTGCACCCGCGGGCGCAGCAGCTCGGTGCGCCGGCCGGTGAAGGTGCCGGCGACCAGCTTGCGCAGCCGGGTGTGGTGCGGCGGGTCGGCGGTCAGCATGTTGCCGCCGAAGCCGCTGCCGGGCTTGTTGCCGGTGAAGCCGATCGCGTCCAGCGCCTCCTGCGCGCTGGACGCGTCCTTCACCAGCGCGGGGTGGACGGCCGCCTCGCGGACCGCCTGCTGACCCACCACCAGCCAGACGTCCAGGCCGCTGGGCTGGCGCACCCGGTGCACCGGTCCGGCGGCCCGGAGCCGCTCGTAGTGCTGGTGCGCCGAGGTGCGGAAATCGGGCGAGATGGTGGCTATCGGGCAGCGGTCTGACTGCTCGTCAGTGGAGGTCACATGGTCCATGGGAGGCACTCTAGGTGCTCCCGCTCGGCCGCGGCGACCACCGGTGCCACCGGCCGCCGACTACCGGCCGCCGGCCACCGGCCCCTTGGGCACCAGGGTGTTCTCGCTGTGCCGGCCGGCCGCGAAGTCCTCGACGTTGCGCACGGTGGCGTCGATGATCTGCCCGATCGCGGTCCTGGTGAAGTACGCCTGGTGCGAGGTGACCAGGACCTGCGGGAAGGTGAGCAGCCGCGCCAGTACGTCGTCGCTCACCCCGCGCAGCGAGCGGTCGGTGAAGAAGACCCCGGTCTCCTCCTCGTACACGTCCAGGCCCACCCCGGTCAGCCGGCCCGCGCGCAGTACCTCGACCAGCGCGGTGCTGTCCAGCAGGCCGCCCCGGCTGGTGTTGACCAGGATCGCGTCGTCCTTCATCAGGGTCAGCGCGGCCGCGTCGATCAGGTGGTGGGTGGCCGGCACCAGCGGGACGTGCAGGCTGATCAGGTCGCTCTTCATCAGCAGTTCGTCGCGGTCGACGTAGCTCATGCCCAGCTGCTGGCAGACCGGATTGGGCGTCAGGTCCCAACCGAGCAGCCGGGTGCCGAAGCCGTGCGCGATCCGGGCGAAGCACTCGCCGATCTTGCCGGTGCCGAGCACGCCGACGGTCATGCCGTGGATGTCCCGGCCGAGCAGCCCGTCCAGCCGGAAGTCGAACTCGCGCGAGCGGGTGGTGGCCCGGGAGAGCCGCCGGTTGACCGCCAGCGCCAGGGCCCAGGCGTGCTCGGCCACCGCGTAGGGGCTGTAGGAGGAGACCCGGGCCACGGTCAGGCCCAGCTCGGCGGCCGCGTCCAGGTCGATGTTGTTGAAGCCGGTGGAGCGCTGGGCGATCAGCTTGGTGCCGCCGACGGCCAGCACGGCCAGCGCCTCGGCGTCCAGCTCCGCGTTGACGCTGCTGCTCACCACCGGCGCGCCGGCGGCCAGTGGCGCGGTGTCGCGGTTGAGGAAGAGCGACAGGCAGCGCAGGGTGTGGCGGCCGGCGAAGGCGCTCTCCAGCAGCGGCTGCTCGTCGGCCTGCACCCCGTAGGCGATGATCTCCATGGGGCAAACGCTAGACCGGCCGGGGGTGGAACGCCGAGCGCCCCGCCGGATCCCGGCGGGGCGCTCGAACACCTGAACGCGGGTCAGATGACGGTCTCGGCCTCGGTGTAACGGTCCGCCGGGACCGTCTTCAGGTCGGCCACGGCCTCGCCCAGCGGGACCAGGTTGATCTGGGTGCCCTGCAGCGCGGTGATGTGGCCGAAGGCGCCCTTGTGCGCGGCCTCCACCGCGTGCCAGCCGAACCGGGTGGCCAGCACCCGGTCGTAGGCGGTCGGGGTGCCGCCGCGCTGGGTGTGGCCGAGGATCACCGGGCGCGCCTCCTTGCCCAGGCGGTGCTCCAGCTCGCCGGAGAGCTGGGTGGCGATGCCGGTGAACCGCTCGTGGCCGTAGATGTCCTTGGTGCCCTCTTCCCAGTGCATGGTGCCGGGCTCGGGCTTGGCGCCCTCGGCGCAGACCACGATGGCGAACTTCTTGCCGCGCTCGAAGCGCTCCCGGACCACCTCGGTGAGCTTGTCGATGTGGAACGGGCGCTCGGGCACCACGATCGCGTGGGCGCCGGCGGCCATGCCCGCGTTGAGCGCGATCCAGCCGGTGTGGCGGCCCATCACCTCGACCACCATGACCCGCTGGTGCGACTCGGCGGTGGTCTTCAGGCGGTCCAGCGCCTCGGTGGCCACCGAGACGGCGGTGTCGAAACCGAAGGTCACGTCGGTGCAGGCGATGTCGTTGTCGATCGTCTTCGGCACGCCGACCACCGGCAGGCCCGCGTCGCTCATCAGCTTGGCGGCCTTCAGGGTGCCCTCGCCGCCGATCGGGATCACCGCGTCGATCCCCAGGTCGGCGCAGTACTTCTTGGCCCGCTCGACGCCGTCGCGCAGGTGGCTGGGCTGGACCCGGGACGAGCCCAGGATCGTGCCGCCCTGGGCCAGGATGCCGCTGACCGAGTCGAGGGTCAGCGGGCGGTGGACGCCCTCGAGAAGGCCGCGCCAGCCGTCCTGGAACCCGATCACCTCGTCGCCGTGGTCGACCACCCCCCGGTGGACCACGGAGCGGATCACGGCGTTCAGGCCGGGGCAGTCGCCGCCGCTGGTCAGCACACCAATACGCATCTCTTTTTGCAACTCCCCTGGGGGCACCGCCAGCCGCCAGGCTGGGGGTAGAACCGGACAGCCGGACCACCGCCTGGTGAGGGCGGGATCAGAAACGGACATTCAACCCGAAACTGATCATAACTACCCGCACCTCCGGCCAGGTGGCGGGCAGGCGCGGGGGCGGCGTCTTCGGCGCGCCCGCGCGGATGTTCAGCCGGTTGCCGAGGAGGGTGTGCATCCGACGGTGCTTATTGTCGTACTTCTGTGCCGACCCGGCTCCCGGCGCCGGATGCTGGACATCCGGACGCCGGGAGAAGTTCACCGGGTGGCGGCTCGCGGTCTACGCGGGCTGGCGGGTGGCGGAGATCCGCTCGGTGCGCAGCGCGTCGTACCAGGTGGTGTCGGCCGGCGGCAGGGCGTTCACGTCCAGCGCCAGCTTGATCAGCAGGTCGGCGACGGCGGGGTTGCGCGCCATCACCGGGCCGTGCAGGTAGGTGCCGAAGACGGTGTCCCGCCAGGCGCCCTCGGTACCGGTGCCGTCCCCGTTGCCACCGCCGACGGTGACCTGGGCCAGCGGGGACACGCCCTGGCCGAGGTGGGTGACGCCCTGGTGGTTCTCGAAACCGGTCAGGGTGGGCAGGCCCAGCCGCTGGTCGGGCTCGGCCAGCACGTCGCCGACGTTGCGGGCGCCCTCGCCGCGGGTGGACCAGACGTCCAGCAGGCCCAGGCCCGGCTCGCGCTGGCCCAGGTCGTTGATGAACTCGTGGCCCAGGATCTGGTAGCCCGCGCAGACCGAGAAGACGATCGCCCCGTTGTCCACCGCGCGCGGCAGGCCCGGGTCCTGGCGCAGCCGCTCGGCGGCCAGCCGCTGCGGGCGGTCCTCGCCGCCGCCGATCAGGTAGATGTCGCCGCTGGTGGGCACCGGCTGGTCGGAGCGCACGTCGATCCGCTGCACGTTCAGCCCGCGCTGGCGGGCCCGGCGCTCGACCACCAGGGCGTTGCCCCGGTCGCCGTAGGTGCTGAGCAGGTCGGGGTAGATCCAGACCAGTCGCAGGCTGCTTTCGCTCATCCGAGAGGCCCTTCCATAGTGCTGCTGCTGCGGCTGCGCCGGCGGGGGAGGCGCGGTGGGCGGGGCCGCCGGCTGCTGGCCGTACCCGGGCTGCGGGGGCTGCTGCTGCGGGTACCCGGGCTGGGGCTGCTGCCCGTACCCGGGCTGCGCGGGCTGCCCCTGCGGCGGCTGCTGCCCGTACCCGGGCTGGGCCGGCTGACCCTGCTGCGGGTAACCCGGCTGGCCCGGCTGACCCTGCTGCGGGTATCCCGGCTGGGCCGGCTGCTGCGGGTAGCCGGGCTGCGGCTGCTGGCCGTACCCGGGGCCCTGCGGCGGCTGCCCGTAGCCCGGTATCGGCTGCTGGCCCTGCGGCGGCTGCTGCGGGTAGCCCTGCGGCGCCCCGAAGCCGTCGGGAGTGGTCATCCGCCCGCCACCACCTTGCGCAGCTGCTGGAACGCGGTGTAGTTCGCGATCGCCTCGATCCGCCCGGGCGGCGCCATCCGGACCGCCTCCTCCAGCGTCTCCACCACGTGGAACTGGAGCCCGGCGACCTCCAGCCGGACCGCCAGGTCCAGCCGGCGCTGCCCCATCACGAAGATCGGGTGGCCGTGCAGCCGCTCGTAGTCCACGTCCCAGAGCCAGGAGGTGTCGGTGCCGTCCGCGTCCAGCGCGTTCACCGAGAGGACCACCGGCGCCGGCGGCCCGTCGATCAGCGAGAAGGTCTCCAGCCAGCCGGCCGGGTTCTTGGCCAGCAGCAGCCGCACGTCGCGGCCCTGGTAGTTGACCACGTCGTAGCGGCCGGCCACCGCGGCCACCGACTGCATCCGCTCCAGCGCCACCTGCGGCGGCACGCCGAAGACCGCGGCCACCGCGGCCGAGCTGGTCGCGTTGGCCAGGTTGGCCCGGCCCGGCAGCTGCAGCTGGATCGGCCAGGCGGCGCCGTTCGGGTCGATCACGTGGGTGCCCTGCAGCGCCCAGTGCGGCTGCGGGCGGCGGAAGCCGCACTCCTGGCAGAACCAGTCGTCGCCCGGCCGCTGCATCACGCCACCGCAGGACGGGCAGGACCAGGCGTCCTCCTTCCAGGCCTGACCGGCGGCCACCCAGACCACCCGGCGGCAGGAGGAGGCGGCCCAGGTCACCAGCGGGTCGTCCGCGTTGGCGATGATCACGGCCTCGGTGTGCTGCAGGCCCTCGCGCCAGCGCTCGGCCAGCATCCGGGTCTCGGCGGCCCGGTCCAGCTGGTCGCGGGAGAGGTTGAGCAGCGCTATGGCCTTCGGGTGGGTGTCCCGGGCGACGCCGGCCAGGTACTTCTCGTCCACCTCGATCACGCCGTAGCGGGCGTCCGAGCCGCCGGCCAGCGCGGCGGTGATGCCGGCCGGCATGTTGGCGCCCAGCGCGTTGGAGACCACCGGGCCCGCCGCGCGCAGCGCCTCGGCGATCAGCCGGGTGGTGGTGGTCTTGCCGTTGGTGGCGGAGACCAGGACCACGTCCAGGTGGTCGGCGAGGCGGGCGAGCAGGTCGGGGTCGAGCTTGAGGGCGACCTTGCCGCCGATCACCGAGCCGCTGCCGCGGCCGACCGTCCGGGAGGCCGCAGCGGCCATCCGGCCCGCGGTGACGGCGAGCTTGGAGCGGGCGGGCAGTGAGGATTCGCGTGCGCCGGTGGCCGCGGCCTCCGATTCGGTGCCTGGCATGCTCAGGGGTTCCTCCTCTGGCTGACGACCCCCCGGGTCGTACCTCGGCGCGGGCCCCTCGGGTCCGCTGCGTCTCGCCCGCCGGGTGGCGGGGACGGGCTCAGCCTAACGGCTCCCGGCCGCCGGGCCGAGCCACGGGGCCCCGTCGTGCGTGCTCAGCGCCCTGACGGTGCCTCGAAAAGGGGCCGGCGGCCGCCCCGGTGGAGGGGACGGTCGCCGGCCGGGGAGCGGGGCCGTTCAGGGGCGGCCGGGCACGCTCGGCCAGGGGCTGGGCAACTGCTCGGCGGCGCCCGCCAGGTGGGCGGTGATCACCAGGGTGCCGTCCTCCACCTGGTAGTCCAGCGGCAGCTCCAGCCGCTGCATGGCACCGATCAGCGCGGTGTTGCCGGCCTGGGTGACGGCGTACACGGTGGCCACCCCGGCCTCGGCGGCCAGCGCCGCCATCCGGCGCAACAGGTCCAGGCCCAGGCCCCGGCGCTGCCAGCCGTCCTCCACCAGCACCGCGAGCTCGGCGCTGTCGTCGTCCCACATCAGGTGGGCGAGCGCGACCAGCCGGCCGTCCTCGGTCTCCACCGCCAGGGTCTGGCCGTGCCGGGGGTCGAGCAGGTGCTCCAGGTACCGGTCGGCGTCGGCCACCGGGCCGTGGTAGCGCTTGCGCAGGGTCGTCGTGCTGCAGCGGTGGTGCATGGCCAGCGCGGCCGGCTTGTCCGCCGGGGCGGCCCGGCGGACCGTCAGGTCGGTGCCGGCCGGCAGGCTCAGCTGGTCGGCCACCTTCGGCACCCGGGGGCCGAGCAGCGCGTCCAGCTCGACCAGGGCCTTGGCCCGGGCGAACTCGGTCGGGGTGAACGGCAGGTGCGGGCGGCTGAGCTCCAGCAGCTCGCCGGCCGGGGCCGGCAGCCGCATCAGGTGCCCGTCCAGGCTGGGCACGGCGGCGCCGCCGGGCTTGGCCGGGAAGGAGCGGATGGTCACCTGTCCGAACAGCTGGCGCAGCGCCACCGGCAGCTCGGCCGCGTCCAGCGCCGTCCGGGTGGCCAGCGCCAGCACGTGGGTCGGCACGTCCACCAGGTCGTGCGCGTCCGCCGGGTCGGTCCAGATCTCCCGCCCGCCGGCCCCGGCCACCGCCTCGGTGAGGGCCGAGCGGGGCAGCGACCGCGGCGCGCGCACCAGGAACTCGTCCACCGTGCCGTCCGGCAGCGGGTGGGTCTGCAGCGAGACGATGCTGATGCCCAGCGCCGCCAGCGCCGTGCAGACGGTGGCCAGGCTGCCCGGGGCGTCCGAGACGGTGGCCCGCACCCGCCACAGCCGGGTCTCGGCGGGCAGCGCGTCCGCGAGCTGCTCGCCCGGGCTCCCCGCCCCGGCGGGCGGTCCCGGGGGCGGCCCGGGCGGACCGTGCGGATGGCGGTGCGCCCACCAGGCGTGACCCGCCGCCGTGGTGAGCAGGACCAGGGCGGCGACGACCAGCAGCACTGGACCGTCCTGGCCGTGCACCACGACGTTGGCGACCAGGTCGGCGGTGGCCACGGCGAGGAAGGCGGCGGCCAGCTCGACGGCGGTGTGCCGCCAGCGCTCGCTTCTGGCCCGGCGGCGGGCGGCGCGGGAGGGGCCGGAGTGAACCGGCGTGGTCGGGGTATCAATCGGCGATCGTGTCATGGCCCCACGATGACGCGCGGGTGTTTCACGATCACGAATCTGTTATGACCGCCCGGTAAATGTCTTCGGGAGGGCGTTTACCCGGTCGCGTTCACTGGCGGGCCGTCAGATCGGCCACGGCGGCCCGGACTTCGGCCAGCAGCACGGCCAGGTCGGCCTCGCCGACGGCCGGATTGATCAGGCAGGCCCGCATCGCCTCCCGCCCGTTCAGCACCGTGCCGGTGACGAAGGCCTGCCCGCGCCGCTGCACCGCGAGCGGCAGCGCCCGGTTGAGCGCGTCCACCGCGGCCTCGTCCAGTCCGGCCGGGCGGGCCCGGAAGGCGGTGATCGAGGTCTCCACCGGCGCCATCAGCTCCAGCCCGGGATCGGCCCCGACCAGCTCGCCGAGCCGGCGGGCCAGCGCGGTGCAGTGCGCCACGTCGGCGGCGATCCCGTTCCGGCCGCGGTGGGCGATGGTGGCCCAGACCTTGAGCGAGCGGAACGGGCGGGTCTGCTCGATGCCGTACTCGGAGAACCAGCCGAAGCCGCCGGCCTCCTCGTCGCGCAGGTAGGACGGGACCAGGCTGAAGGTGCCGCGCAGCTGGGCGGCGTCGCGGACCAGCGCGCAGCCGCAGTCGACCGGCACGCCGAGCCACTTGTGCGGGTCCAGCGCGATCGAGTCGGCCCGCTCCAGGCCGGCGTAGCGGTGCGCGATCACCGGGTCGAGCACGCCGAAGGCGCCGTACGCGCCGTCCACGTGCAGCCACAGCTGCTCCTGCTCGCACAGGTCGGCCAGCGGCTCCAGGCGGTCCACGGCGCCGGTGTTGACGGTGCCGGCCGAGGCGGCCACCAGGAACGGCAGCCGGCCGGCCGCCCGGTCCTCGGCGATCGCCGCGCGCAGCCCGTCCGGGTCGATCCGGCCCTGGGCGTCGGCCGGCACCACCCGCAGCTGCCGGCTGCCGATGCCGAGCAGCTCGGCGGCCTTGCGCACGCAGGAGTGGGTCTCGCCGGTGACGTAGCCGACCAGGGGCGGCAGGCCGGACAGGCCGTCCTCCCGGACGTCCCAGCCGGCCCGGGCGGCGGCGTGCTGCCGGGCGGCGGCCAGGCAGACGATGGTGGCCATCGAGGTGCCGGAGGTGAGCAGGCCGCCGGCGCCGTCCGCGGCCGGGTAGCCGACCAGCTCGGCGATCCAGCGCACCACGGCGCGCTCCAGGTGCACGTCGGCGTGGTCGCCGCCGGCCGAGCTCGGGTTCATCGCGGCGGCCGCCAGGGTGGCCAGCACGCCGGCCGGGGCCGGGGCCGCGTTGACCCAGCCGAAGAACCGGGGGTGCCCGTTGCCCATCGGCGCGGTCATCACCTCGCTGCCGATCACCCCGAGCAGCTCGTCCAGCTCCCGCCCCTCGGCCGGCAGCGGGGCGGTCAGCAGCGCCTCGCGGGCCGCCGGGTCCATCGGCTGCCAGACCGGGCGCTCCGGCACCGCCGCCAGGTAGTCGGCCACCAGGTCGGCGGCGGTGTGGGCAGCGGTGCGGAAGTTCTGGTCGGCCATGGCGATCATCGTACGAGGTGTCAGTCGAGCGAGCCCGACAGGTGGGCCGAGGAGCGGCAGTACCGGGCGATCTCCTGGTTGGTCAGCTTGGCGCACAGTCGCCCGGCGGCACCGGGATCGGTGTAGTTGACGGTGTAGTAGCTGACGATCCCGTCGACGCAGGCCTTCTTCTGCCAGGTGTCGGCGGCGGTGGCGCACTGCTGGCCCACCCAGTCCTCGCGGTCCAGGTTGTACTTCATCAGCCGCGAGCCGACGCCCCGGGAGCAGTCGTTGGCACCGCCGCTGGCCTGGCCGTTCAGGCACCACTTGAGCGCCTGGGCGTAGATCTCCGGGTGGTTGGGGTAGTCGTGCGAGGACAGGTAGTAGGTCGGCGCGTAGAAGAAGCAGGCCGACTGGAACAGGGCCGGCTGCTCCGGGCACGGGTACATCGGCTCGGCGGCCAGCTTGTCCGCCGGGACCAGCGCCTTGGCCTTCTCGTCCTCCTCGTCCGGCCCGAAGAGCTGCATGTACAGGCCCTCGGAGCAGGTGACGATCCGGCTGGCGCTGCCGAACTTGCTGCACAGGTCGCGGGCCTTGGCCACGTCCTGGTTGCTGACGAACATGGTGCCGTGGCCCACGCCGTGCACGCAGGGGCCGGTCATCTGCGGCTGGCAGAGCTTGAGCAGGTCGGCCGCCGGGTCGGGGGAGGCGATCAGCATCTCCTCCACCGCGCCGTGCAGGTAGCCGGCCGCACAGGTGTCGTGCGGGAAGGAGAGCACCTTCTGGAAGTCGTGGTTGTACCGCTTCACCGCCGCGTGCCCGAGCTCGTGCGCGATCGGGTGGCAGAACCGCACGGTGTACGGCTTCTCCTTGGTGATCCGGTCCAGGTCGGCCAGCGCGACGCCGGGGTCGGTGGCGTCCATCTCGGCCATCAGCTTGTTCCGCAGGGTGGACCGGGTCCACACCGCGGGGTCGCCGGTGGGCGTCGCGGAGGCGGCCGCGGCCGCCCGGGCGGGTCCGGAGCCGGCCGGCACGGGCTGGCCCACCTGCGCGGCCACCGGGGCGGCGTCGGGTGCCCACCGGGTCACGGCGAGCGCGCCGAGGCCGAGGGCCCCGAGCAGGACGGCGGTCACAATCGCGAAGACACGCGGGTGCATGGCTGGTCAGATCCCCCGGCGATCAGTGTGGACAGGCACCCGCCCATCCTCGCCGGTCCGCGGCCGGATCCCGACACCAGGTGGGCCATCCGGGGGTGTGTCGCGCCTGTGGCACCATGCCAGGACACCCCAACGTCGAGCCGCCCGGGAGCCCGGTATGTCCGCCACCACCCCTGACCTGCTCTTCCGCCCCGCCACCGAGGCCGACGTGGCCGCGCTGGTGGAGCTGGTGGAGTCCGCCTACCGGGGCGACGCCAGCCGGGCCGGTTGGACCACCGAGGCGGACCTGCTGGACGGGCAGCGCACCGACCCGCAGGCGGTGGCCGCGCTGCTGGCCGCCCCCGACACCCTGGTGCTGCTCGCCGAGCGCGCCGCCACCGGCGAGCTGCTCGCCTGCTGCCAGGTGGAGCGGCGGGGGGACGGCGCGTACTTCGGCATGTTCTCGGTCCACCCGGCCCGGCAGGGCGGTGGCGTGGGCCGGGCGGTGCTGGCCGAGGCCGAGCGGATCGCGCGCGAGGAGTGGCGGGCCGCCTCGATGGAGATGACGGTGATCGTCCAGCGCACCGACCTGATCGCCTGGTACGAGCGGCGCGGCTTCGCCCGCACCGGCGAGCTCTCCCCGTTCCCGTACGGCGACGAGCGGTTCGGGCTGCCGAAGCGGGACGACCTGGCCTTCGAGAAGCTGGTGAAGGCGCTCTGACGGACCCTCAGGCGCCGGTCGGCTGCGGGACCGGCGCCGGGGCGAAGGGGCGGCCGTCCAGCGTCCAGTGCGGGTCCGGGACGATCTGCAGCGCCTGGTAGACGTGCGCGGCCACGTCCACGTGGCGGACCGGCCGGACCGGGACGCCGGGCGGCAGGTCCGGCCCGCAGGCGGCCACCCAGGCGGTGCGCTCCAGGGTGCTGCGGCCGCCGTGGCCGCCCTGGTCCACGTGACCGTGGTCGGTGACCACGATGACCGTCCACTCCTCGTCCGGGTAGCCCGGGCGGGACCGGACCGCGGCGAGCAGCCGGCCCAGGCGGGCGTCGGCGGTCTCGATCGCGCGGCGGTACTCCTCGCCGCAGCCCAGGAAGTGCGCGGTCTCGTCGACCGCGCCCAGGTAGACGAAGCCCGCCTGCTGGTCGTCCTCGCCGGTCAGCAGGGCGACCGCCTCGGCGGTGGTCCGCTCGTCGCAGACCTCCCAGGCCTCGGGGGTGTCCTCCAGCGGGCCGACGTAGGACAGCCGGCCGGGCGCGGCGAACAGCGGGCCGCCCTCGCGGGCCAGGAAGAGCGGGTCCCAGCCGCCGACCGCGAAGGTGCGGCGGCGGTGGGTGCGGGCCAGCCGGGTGGTGAAGTCGGGGAAGACGTCCAGCCGGTTGCCGCCGAAGTGGTTGCCGAAGACGCCGTGCTTGGCCACGGTCACGCCGGTGACGATGGTGGCCCAGCACGGGCCGGACATGGTGGGGGTGGCCTCGTCCACCTCCACCGGGGCCAGGAACCCGGCCGCCGCGACCTCGTCCAGCGCCGGGGTGGCGAGCTGGTCGAGCAGGTCGAGGCGGACGCCGTCGATGCCGACCACCAGGACGCGACGCGGGCCGGCGGGCCAGAGGCTGGACGACACGGGGACTCCGATCTGCTGGGAAGTTGTCCAGTCACCTTAACCAGCCGGTGTAGCCCGGTCGGGTGTGCTAGCCGGTCCCGTGGCACAACTGTTCGCCCGGACGTCACGGAGAGTTCGCCCGCCGGTCGCCGCTCAGCCGGCCAGCACGTCGGTGCGGGCGATCTTGTCCGCGAACGTCTGGCAGCGCCGGTCCCAGAGCGGCCAGAACCAGCCGAGCAGGCAGGGCAGGGTGTCGAGCAGGTGGGCCAGGTCGCGCAGGAACGAGTGCAGCGGGCCGACCGGGGTGGTGCTGTCCAGCCCGAAGAGGTGCAGGTCCATCAGCCGGCGCCCCCAGCTCTGGCCGGTCCGTCCGGCCAGGTACCAGCGGTTGTAGCCGAGCAGTCCAAGCGAGAGCGCCGCCAGCCCCAGCTGCAGTCCGGTCGAGCCGGGGGCCACCACGCCCGCGACGATGTTCGGCGCCGCGCAGGCCAGCCAGTCGATCAGGAACGAGATCACCCGCACCGACCAGGGGGCGTAGCTCACCGGATCCTCCCACCTGTCCGCCGACGACCGTCCCTCCCAGCCTGCGGCCCGCCGGGGCCGTCGCAAGCCCGCAGCGGCCAACCGGTCGATCCGCCGTCAGCAGGCGGCCCGGGCCCCGGCGGCGGTGGTGGTGAGCAGGTGGCGGATCCGGTTCGCCTCCGGGACGCCGAGGCGGCTCGCCAGGGTGAGGGCCTCGCGGAGCTGGGCGGCGCCCTCGGCGGCGTGGCCGGCCCGCAGGTCGCCCTCGCCGAGGCCGGCCAGGGCGCGCAGCTGCTCCAGCGGCGAGCCCACGGCCAGCGCCGCCTCCAGCGCGGTGGCGAACTCGCCGCGGGCGCGCTCCGGGGCGCCGGCCGCGGCGAACAGCCGGCCCAGGATGTTGCGGGTCTCCGCCTCGCCCACCACGTCCGAGCGCTCCCGGTTGAGCGCGAGCGCCGCCCGCAGGTGCTGCTCGGCCCCGGCCCGGTCGCCCAGGGCCAGCAGCACGTCGCCCAGGTACGCCAGCACCCGCGACTCGCCGAACCGGTCGCCCTGCTCGCGGTAGAGGGTGAGCGCCGCCCCCAGGTTCTCCGCCGCCGCCGCGTGCCGCCCGGTCGCGTGCCGCAGCACGCCGAGGTAGGCGACGGTGTTCATCCGCCCGCGCGCCTCGTCCAGCTCGTGGTACATCTCGCTGGCCCGCAGCAGGTCCTGCTCGGCCTCCTGGTACTGGCCGGTGACCAGCCGCACCGCGCCGACCGCCATCAGCGCGTTCGCCTGCCCGATCCGGTTGCCCAGTCCCCGGTACAGGGCGAGTGCCTGACGGTGCGTCGCCTCGGCCGCCGGGTAGCGGCCGGTCAGCTGCTGCAGCGACCCGAGGCTGGCCAGCGCGTACGCCTCGCCCGGCCGGTCGCCGCGGGAGCGGCAGATCGCCAGCGCCTGCTGCAGGCTGGCCTCCGCGCCGCGCAGGTCGCCGGTGAGCTGCTGGATCATGCTCAGCTCGCTCAGCGCCGCGGTCTCCCCGGTCCGGTTGCCCAGGTCCCGGTAGAGCGCCAGCGCCCGGCCCGCGTGCCCGGTCGCCTCGGCGTAGTCGCCGGTGATCCGGCCCAGGATGCCCAGCTGGCTGAGCGCCTCCGCCTCGCCCGGCAGGTCCCGGGCCCGGCGGGCCAGCTCCAGCGCCGCGGTGAACTGCTCCAGCGCCCGCGCGTTGTCGCCGAAGGTGCGGGCCAGCGCGCCCAGCTGCACCAGCGCGGCCGACTGGCCGGTGGCGTCGTCCAGCTCCCGGAACAGCTCCAGCGCCCGGCGCAGGTGGGCCCGCCCGATCTCGTGCTCGCCGGTGAGCCGCTGGAAGGTGCCCAGGTGGGTGAGCGCCTCGGCCTGACCGAGCCGGTCGCCGATCCGCTCGGCCGTCTCCAGCGCGGTCCGGTGCAGCAGCCGGGCCTGGTTCCAGTGGCCCTGTGCGCGCAGGAAGTCGTGCAGCGCGGCCGGCAGCCGGACCGCGTACTCGGGGTGGCCGTGGTGCGCGGCGAACTCCACCGCCGCCTGCAGGTTGTTGCGCTCCGCCTTCAGCCAGGCGCTGGCCTCCTGCTCGTCGGTCATCGCCGGCACCGCGGTGCGCTGGGCCGGCACGCCCCAGCGCCGGCTGGCCAGGTGGCGGCCGGCCTCGACGGTGGTGGCCAGGTAGCAGTCCAGCAGCCGGGTGACCGCGGCCCGGCGCACCTCGGGGTCGTCCCCGGCGCCGAGCGCCCGGGCGTGCTCGCGGATCAGGTCGTGCATCCGGTAGCGGCCGCGGACCGGCTCGTCCACCAGGTGGTGGTCCTCCAGCTCCTCCAGCAGCCGGCGCACGGTGGGCAGGTCGGTGCCGTCCAGCGCGGCCGCCGACCGGGCGTCGAAGTGGTCGCCCGGGTAGAGGCCCATCCGGCGGAACAGCCGCCGCTGAGCCGGCGTCAGGTCCCGGTAGGAGAGGTCGAAGGCGGCCGCCACCGAGACGTCCTCGGCGCTGAGCGCGGCCAGCCGGCCGGTGGCGGCGGCCAGGTCGGGCACCAGGTCGGCCACCGACCAGGCGCGCCGGTGCCGAAGCCGGGCGGCGGTCAGGTGGATGGCCAGCGGCAGGAAGCCGCAGAGCCGGACCAGCTCCACCACGGCCGGCTGGTCCGGGGCCAGGTCGGTGCGCCCGGCGGTGGCCGTGAACAGCTCGGCCGCCTCGTGCGGGGGCAGCACCCCGAGCGTCATCGGCACCGCGTCGCCCAGGGCCGGCAGCCGGCGCCGGCTGGTCACCAGCACCAGGGAGCCCGGGGTGCCGGGCAGCAGCGGGCGGACCTGCTCGCTGCCGCTGGCGTCGTCCAGCAGCAGCAGCATCCGGCGCCCGGCCAGCCGGCTGCGCCACAGGTTGGCCCGGGCGTCCAGGTCCGGCGGGATCTGCTGCGGGGCCACCCCGATGGTCAGCAGCAGCGCGTAGAGCGCCTCGGCGGGGGCGACCGCCGGGGTGCCGGGGGTGTGCGCGTGCAGTGGCAGGAAGATCTGCCCGTCCGGGAAGTCGGCGGCCAGCCGGTGCGCGGCGTGCACGGCGAGCGCGCTCTTGCCGACCCCCGGCATGCCGTCCAGCACGTGGATGCCGACCAGTCCGCCGCCGGCCCGCCCGGCGCGGCAGGCGGCCAGCAGGTGCTCCAGCTCCTCGTGCCGCCCGGTGAAGCCCGCCACGTCCCGGGGCAGTCCGGCCCCCGCGGCGACCGCCAGGCCCGGCTCGGGTTCCGGGAGCGGCACCGGGGCGGACGGCTCGGGAGCGCCCCGGTCGCCGTTCAGCACCTCCTGGTGGGCCGCCCGCACGCTGGGGCCGGGCTCGATCCCGAGCTCGTCGATCAGGGTGCCGCGCAGCCGCCGGTAGACGGCCAGCGCCTCGGCCCGCTGGTCGGTGCGGTGCAGGGCGAGCATCAGCTGGCGGTGGAAGGACTCGCGCAGCGGGTGCTCGGCGGTCAGCCGGCCCAGCTCCGGGATCAGCCCGTGCGGGCGGCCGAGCTCCAGCTCGGCGTCGAACTGCCACTCCAGTGCCTGCAGCTGCAGCTCGCGCAGCCGCTGCACGTAGGGCTCGGCCTCCTCGGCCATGGCCGGCAGGTCGGTCAGCGGGGTGCCGCGCCACAGCCGCAGCGCCTCGGCGGTGAGCAGGCCGACCCGCGGCCAGTCCTCCTCGCGCCGGGCGGTCCGGGCGGCCTCCAGCCGCTCGGTGAAGACTTCGCTGTCCAGTTCCTCGGGGGCTACCTGGAGCACGTACCCCGGCGGTACGGTGCGCAGGCGGAGCGGTCCACCGGGGCCGAGCAGCCGGCGCAGCTGGACCACGTGGTTGTTGAGCGACGTGGCGGCGGTGGCGGGCGGATTCTCGCCCCAGAGCGCGGCGGTCAGTCGGTCCCGGGAGACCACCCGGTTCGGCTCCAGCAGCAGCACGGCCAGCAGGGCCCGGACCTTCGGCGAGCTGACCGGCAGCGTGCCGCCGTCCGCGCGCTGCACCGAGAGGGGCCCGAGCAGCCCGAAGCGCAGCGTCTCGCCGGGCGCGGCGGAGCCGCCCGGACGGGCCTGACCGGCCCCCTGTTGATGGTCCATTATCCGGATGTTACCCGGCCGTGAGCGGCCTGCCGCAGACTCGTCACGACCGAGCCCGGCTGGGTCGGTGCCGAACAGGGGAGGGCACCGACCCAGCCGGTCCGGATCGGCTGCACCGCTCACGAGGGAGGTAGTCCGATGGCGACCCAGCCGTCCACCATGCGGCGCGACACCACCTGGATCTGACCCCAGCCGGGTCGGCTCCGCACCGGCCGTCAGTTGCCCGCCGCACCGGGGGCTGACGGTCCCGAACACTCTCCGCACCCCGCACACCCGCGGCAACACGCCGTCGCTCGGCCGACAGTGCCGAGTGGGACGGCCCTGGTCGGGTAAGTGTTGGACACAGCAGGGGCCGCCGTGGTCCCGGAGCCGTGAGGGGTGTGAGGTCATGACCGACAACGCCACCGAGTTCGCCGTCGACGCACTGGACCCCGAGGACCTGGAGTCCGGGGCGGACGAGCAGCTGCCGCCGCGGGCCGAGCTCCCGCTGTCCGCCGCCGCCGACGTGGCCGACGCCTTCGAGCAGACCCGCCAGGTCCCGGTGGACGACGACGAGTACCCGCGCTGACCCGGCCGCGCCGGTCCGGGCCCGCCCGCGGCCGCCGGAGCGCCCGCCGCCGTCGCCCGGCGTAGCGTGGAGCAATAGTGCGGAACGGGCCGTCGCAGACCGGGCCCGCGGGCCGCGAAGGCGCCCACCGCGAACCCTCCCGTGGAGGCCGTCATGAGACTGCAGGACGAACTTCCGGTCGACCACCGCCTGGGCCGGGTCTACCGGTACGGCGCCGGCGTCGCCGGTCTGCTGCTGCTGATCTGGGGCTGCTTCGGCCTGGCCGGCAACCCCGGGTTCCTCGACACCCAGGGCACCAACGTGGCCGGCATGTCCAGCAACGGAGCGCTGGGCCTGCTCTCGGTGATCTTCGGCGCGATCCTGATGATCGGTGCGGTGATCGGCGGGAACATCGCCTCCTGGATCAACATGGTGGTCGGCCTGATCTTCTTCCTGGCCGGCTTCGTCGGGCTGATCGCGCTGGACAGCAGCTGGAACCACCTGGCCTTCCGGATGGCCAACGTGCTCTTCAGCTTCGCGTTCGGACTGGTGATCGCCACCTTCGGCATGTACGGCAGGGTCAGCGGGCGCCTGCCGCACGACAACCCGTACTGGCGCCAGCGGCACGGCGGTGACCAGCGGGAGGAGGAGGAGATCGCCGGGCGGTGGCACGTGCCGGCGTTCAAGACCGTGCTCAAGCCGACCGTGCACCACTGAGCCGGTGCCCGACCGCTGACGCGCCGCCGACGGTCGGGCCGGGGCGGCCCGGGCCCGACCATGATGGAGCGCATGAGCTCTCCCTCCTCCGCGCAGCGGGCCGAGATCGGCGTGATCGGCGGCTCCGGCCTCTACGCCCTGCTGGACCGGGTCACCGAGACCACCGTCGGCACCCCCTACGGAGCGCCCAGCGACTCGCTGTTCCTCGGCGAGATCGCCGGGCGCTCCGTCGCGTTCCTGCCCCGGCACGGCCGCGACCACCGGCTGCCGCCGCACCGGATCAACTACCGGGCCAACCTCTGGGCGCTGCACGCGCTGGGCGTGCGCCAGGTGCTGGCGCCGTGCGCGGTGGGCGGCCTGCGGCCCGGGTACGGCCCGGGCACGCTGCTGGTGCCGGACCAGTTCGTGGACCGCACCAGTGGCCGGGCGCAGACCTACTACGACGGGCTGCCGCTGCCGGACGGCTCGGTGCCCGAGGTGGTGCACGTCTCCGCCGCCGACCCGTACTGCCCGGCCGGGCGGGCCGCCGTGCTGGCCGCCGCCCGGGCCCGGGACTGGCCCCCGGTGGACGGCGGCACCCTGGTGGTGATCGAGGGACCGCGGTTCTCCACCCGGGCCGAGTCGCGCTGGTTCTCCGCCAACGGCTGGTCGGTGGTCGGCATGACCGGGCACCCCGAGGCCGTGCTGGCCCGTGAACTGAGCCTCTGCTACACCTCGTTGGCACTGGTCACCGACCTGGACGCCGGGGTGGAGGCCGGTGAGGGGGTGACCCACGCCGAGGTGCTGGCCGAGTTCGGGCGCACCGTGGACCGGCTGCGCGGGGTGCTCTTCGCGGCGGTCGAGTCGCTGCCCGCCACCCGCGACTGCGTCTGCTCGCACGCACTGGACGGGGTGACCACCGGACTGCCCGGCTTCTAGGGCCCGGCCGTCCGGTGGTCACCGGTCCGCCCCCGGGCGCCGTCAGAACGCGGAGTGGGCGAACCAGTGGTCGAGCAGGTGCTGGTCGCCCGCGGTCGCGAGGCGGGCGTCGGCGGGCCGCAGTCGGCCGTAGGCGAGCAGCAGCAGGTCGGCGGCGGTGCCCTGCACGCTCGCGTCGGGGGCGCCGTGGTCGGCCGGGTCGACCAGGCCGAACCCGTCGGTGCGCAGCTGGACCGTCCAGTCGCCGTCCTGGTCGGTGGCCCGGAAGCGGATCGTCCGGCCGGTGTCGCGCAGCTCGGCCACGCCCTTCGCGAACAGGCCCGCGTAGGGCAGGTTGACGAGGAACTCGTCGACGCCGTCGGCCGCGAGCGCGCCGTCGACGGCGGGCACCAGGCCGAGCGCGAGCTCGGCGTCGACCCGGTGCACCAGGGTCTCGAACAGCATCCGGCGGGCCCAGAACCGGGCGTGCTGGTCGGCGCCCCAGGCCCACATCGCCGCGTCCGCCTCGGTGCCGGCGAAGGCCCGGGCCGCCACCTCGGCGCTGCGGGCCAGCCAGTCGGGGTAGTCGGCCGGGTCGGCGGGCAGCTGGAGGTCCACCTCGCGGCTGGTCGGCGGCTGCTGGATCCGCTGCTCCAGCAGCCGGGCGAACCAGCGGTGCACGCTGCCGGCGTGCCGGACCAGGTCGGTCAGGGTCCAGCCCGGGCAGCTGGGCACCTCGGTGGTCAGGTCGGCGTCGCGCACCACGGCGACGAACCGCGCGGTCTCGGCGGCCACCGCGGCCTGGTGGTCGGAGCTGGTGAGGGTGGGCATGGGGTGGCTGCCTCTCTGGAGCGCGGGACGGTGCTGCCGATAATACTTCACCACATCAAATGTTCAGGTGTTCACCGGCCAGGATCCCCGACCGGGTTCGGGCCGGCAGCGGGTCGTCCGGCACCACCCTGGTCCAGGGGTGCGGGTGCGGGACGGCGGGCAGGTGGAGCGCGGCCCGGACGGCCGCTTCGGCGGCGGTGTCGCCGGCCGCGTCCCGGGCCTGCTGGATCCGCAGGTCCAGCAGGCCGCTGTCGCCGGTCGGCTGCCGGGCCTGCTCGAGGAGGGCGAGCACGTGCTGCAGCTGGGCCAGCTGCGCCGCCATCGGCTGCGCGGTCCGCTCGCCCCAGGAGCGGGCCCGCAGCGCCTGCAGGGTGTCCCGGGTGGCGCCGGCCAGGCCGTCCAGCCAGGCCCGGTTGTCGGCCGGGGCCCAGAAGGCGGGCGCGTTCGGCTCCGCCCGCCACCCGGTCCAGTACCCGGACAGCGCCCGCAGGTAGGCGAGCTGGTCCGGGTCGAGCCGGGCCGGGTCCTGGCGCAGCGAGCGGGTGACCACCCGCCAGGAGTCCAGTGCGCAGACCGCCCGCGGCCGGGCCGGCGGCTGCCAGGCCCGCTCGTCCGGGGCGTCGTTCTGCACCAGTACGCCAGTGGGCAGCAGCCAGTCGTCCAGGACGAAGTCCGCCTCGCGCAGGGCGCAGGCGCGGGCGACCTCGGACCGGAGCCGGTCGGCTCCCGGGAAGGCCTGGTCGGTCAGCGGCACGGTGGCGAAGACCTCGTCGGTGTGCGGCTGCCCGCACGGCACGCGGGCCACCCGGTCGCTGCCGGGGTCGGAGACCGGGACGTCCGCGGCCGACTCCGGCGAGAAGAAGCAGTCGCCGACCCGGAGCACGTCGAACGGGACCAGCTGGTACGCCGGCGGCGGTGCCGTGCGGCGCAGGAGGGCGGCGTGCTCCGGGCGGCCCCGGTCGCCGCCGAGCAGGGCCAGGCCGAGCAGCGCCGCTTGCAGGAAGGACAACAACAGGTGATGACGCATCGTCGGCCCCCCGGTCCGTCGATTCTCCTGACGGCATCATCCCATCGGGCGGCCTCCGTCAATCCGGGGCCGGACCGGGTCCGCCGTCCAACTGGCCAGCAGCCGCAGGGCGTCCGCGGTGGGCGAGCCGGGCTCGACGTTGTAGACGCACAGGGTCTGCTCCGGGTCGCCGGGCGGCTGGAAGGACTCGTAGGCGAAGTGCAGCTCGCCGACCTCGGGGTGGTGGTAGGTCTTGTTGCCGTGGGTGCGGCGCAGCACCCGGTGGTCGCTCCACCAGGTGGTGAACTCGGGGCAGCGGAGCGTGAGTTCGCCGACCAGATCGGCCAGCCTGCGGTCGTGCGGGGAGCGGCCGGCCTCCAGCCGCAGGATCGCCACCGTCTCGGCGGCGATCCGGGCCCAGTCGCCGACCTTCTCCCGGGCGGTGGGGTCGAGCAGGTAGTACCGGGCCAGGTTGCGCCGGGTGGCCGGCAGCGCGTCGAAGTCGGTGAGCACCTCGCGGGCCAGCCGGTTGGTGGCCAGCACGTCGGTGCGCCGGCCGATCACGAAGGCCGGCACGTGCTCCAGGGTCTGCAGCATCAGGTGCAGGCCGGGCCGCACCCGCTGCGGGGCGGTGCCGGTCTGACGGGCCGTCGCCGGGCGGTTCAGCAGGTCGTCCAGGTGCTCGCGCTCGACCGGGTCCAGCCGCAGCGCCCGGGCCAGCGCGTCCACCACCTCGGCGGAGGGGTGACCGGACCGACCCTGCTCCAGCCGGGTGTAGTACTCGCTGCTCACCCCGGCGAGCCTGGCGACCTCGTCCCGGCGCAGGCCCGGCACCCGCCGCGCCCGCGGGCCGGCCGGCAACCCCACCTCCTCGGGGGAGATCCGGGCCCGGCGGGAGCGGAGGAAGTCGGCGAGCTCGCTGCTGCGGTCCATGACCCCATTGTGGGGCGGCGGTTCGGGGCCGCGGCGCCCGCAGGGTGGCCCTGCCAGTACCTGTTCCGGCCGTACCCGTTCCGGGTGGGCCAGCCAGTGCGCTCCGGCGGGCGGCCGCCGGTGGTCGGATAGAACCACGGCGACCGGGAGTCGGCCGCCGGAACACCGAAACCCCTGCCACGAAGGTGCGTTCCCATGTCTCTGCACACCCCTGCCCAGCCGCTCGGCGGTCGCGTCGCGGTGGTCACCGGCGCTTCCAGCGGGATCGGCGCGGCCACCGCCGAGAAGCTGGCCGCGCTCGGCGCCCGGGTCGCCCTGCTGGCCCGCCGCGCCGACCGCCTGGAGGAGCTGGCGACCCGGATCGAGAAGGACGGCGGCAGCGCGCTGGCGATCCCCGTCGACGTCACCGACGCCGCCGCGGTGCGGGCGGCCGCCGACCGGATCCGGGCCCGCTTCGGCAGCGCCGACCTGCTGGTCAACAACGCCGGGGTGATGCTCCCCGCGCCGGTCGAGGAGCTGGCCACCGACCAGTGGCAGCGCCAGATCGACCTCAACATCAGCGGCCTGATGAACGTGATCGGCGCCTTCACCCCGCACCTGGTGGCGGCCGCCGCCGAGCGCGGCGTGGCCGACCTGGTCAACACCTCCTCGATCGCGGCGCAGAACATCTTCCCCACGTTCGCCGTCTACTCCGCGACCAAGGCCTACGTCAGCCACCTGTCCCGGCACCTGCGGGCGGAGCTGGGCGCCAAGCAGGTGCGGGTCTCGACGGTCGAGCCGGGGATCGTCGAGACCGAGCTGCAGAGCCACGTCACCGACGCGGGCGCGCAGCAGTGGCTGTCCCACTCGCGGGAGACGATGGAGTGGCTGGCGCCGCAGGACGTGGCCGACACGATCGGCTTCCTGGCCGCGCTGCCGCCGCGGGCCAACCTGCAGCAGGTCACCATCATGCCGACCGGGCAGCCCGCCTGAGCCGGCGGGCGCCCGCCGGCGGACCGTCAGGCGGGGGTGTCCTCCAGGCGGAAGCCGACCTTGACGGTCACCTGGTAGTGCTTGATCTCGCCGTCCTCCACGTGACCGCGCACCTGCACCACCTCGAACCAGTCGATGTTGCGCAGCGTCTGGGCGGCCCGGGCCAGGGCGTTGCGGATCGCGGCGTCGGTGCTCTCGTGCGAGGAGCCGACGATCTCGGTCAGCCGGTAGGTGTGCTCGGTCATCGGTGCCTCCGGGGCGGGGTGCGGGGCGGCTGTTCCCTCCACCGTGACCCATCGGGCCCGGCCCCGCGAGCGGGACCGGGCCGGGCGGGTCCCCGGGCGCAGGGGGCGGTCGCCGCCGGGTGTTACGGAAGTCCTACGGTCCCGGTCGGGACGGGCCGGGCACCCCGCCGGGCTGCCTATGCTCGACGGATGACCGAGACTCCCGCGCCGCCCGCCGCCCGGATCCTGGTGGTGGACGACGACCCCACCGTGGCCGAGGTGGTGGCCGGCTACCTGCTCCGGGCCGGCTACGCGGTGGACCGGGCCGCCGACGGCCGCACCGCCCTGGTGCGCGCGGAGCGCGGCCGACCCGACCTGGTGGTGCTCGACCTGATGCTGCCCGAACTGGACGGCCTGGAGGTCTGCCGGCGGCTGCGGGCCGACGGCGGCTCGGGCCCGGCCGTGCTGATGCTGACCGCCAAGGGCGAGGAGGCCGAGCGGATCCTCGGCCTGGAGCTGGGCGCGGACGACTACGTGACCAAGCCGTTCAGCCCGCGCGAACTGGTGCTGCGGATCGGCGCCGTGCTGCGCCGCCGGGGCACCGGCGCCGCGGTGCCGGCCGGCACCGCCGTGCTGCGCGCCGGCGACCTGCGGCTGGACCGGGCGGGCCGCCGGGCCTTCCGCGGTGAGCGCGAGCTCGCGCTCACCCAGCGGGAGTTCGACCTGCTCGCCTTCTTCCTGCAGCAGCCCGGCCAGGCCTTCGGGCGGGAGGAGCTGATGCGGCAGGTCTGGGGCTGGGACTTCGGCGACCTGTCCACCGTCACGGTGCACGTGCGCCGACTGCGCGAGAAGGTCGAGGACGACCCGGCCGTGCCGAAGCTGATCAGCACCGTCTGGGGCGTCGGCTACCGGTTCGACCCGGCCCAGGGCGGTGCGGCGTGAAGGACCTGCTGCTGATCGCGCTCTTCGCGGCGCTCGGGGCCGGCGCCGCCGGACTGGTCGGCTGGCCCGCGGTGCGCCAGCTGCGCCGCCGCTCGGTGGCCCTGTCGCTGTTCGCGGTGGCCGTGGTCACGGTGGCCGCGATGACGGCCGGCACCCTGGCGGTGGCCCAGGCGATGTTCCTGTCCCACCACGACCTGGGCGTGGTGATCACGGTGACCTGCATGGCCGCGGTGGTCTCGCTGCTCACCGCCGCGGTGCTGGGCCGCCAGGTGGTGGCCGGCAGCCGGGCGCTGACGCTGGCCGCGCGCACCGTCGGCAGCGAGGACGGCTTCGCCGCACCGCACGCTCCGCTGGGCGCGGAGCTCGCCGAGCTGAGCGCCGAGCTGGCCGCCACCAGCGCCCGGCTGGCCGAGTCCCGGCAGCGCGAGCAGGCACTGGAGTCGTCCCGCCGGGAGCTGGTGGCCTGGATCTCGCACGACCTGCGCACCCCGCTGGCCGGGCTGCGCGCCATGGCCGAGGCGCTGGAGGACGGGGTGGCCGAGGAGCCGGCCCGGTACCACGCGCGGATCCGCACCGAGGTGGACCGGCTCACCGGCATGGTGGACGACCTGTTCGAGCTCTCCCGGATCCAGGCCGGCGCGCTCACCCTGAGCCTGTCCCGGGTCTCGGTCTACGACCTGGTCGGCGACGCCATCGCCGGCGCCCACCCGCTGGCCCGCGAGCGCGGGGTGCGGCTGACCGGGGACCGGGTGGAGCCGGCCCCGGTGCACGTGGACGGGCGGGAGATCACCCGGGTGCTGGGCAACCTGCTGGTCAACGCGATCCGGTCCACCCCGGCGGACGGGGTGGTGGCGGTCGCGGCCCGGCGGGAGGCGGACCGGGTGGTGCTCTCGGTGACCGACGGCTGCGGCGGGATCCCGGAGGCCGACCTGCTCCGGGTCTTCGAGACCGGCTGGCGCGGCGGCGCGGCCCGCACCCCGCGCCCGGCGCGGTCCGGCGCGGTGCAGCACCACGGGGACACCGGGGCCGGCCTGGGGCTGGCGATCGTGCGCGGGATCGTCGAGGCGCACGCGGGGTGGGCGAGCGTGCGCAACGTGGCCGGCGGCTGCTGCTTCGAGATCGCGCTGCCGGCCGCCCCCGTGCCGGCCGGCTGAGCCCCGGCGCGTCCGCGGCAGGGGGCGCGGCCCGCCGGTCAGGGGTGGTGGCGGGCGCGACCCCTGGAAATCCTGGTCCGGGGTTGACGGCGCGGACGAGCGGGGGAGAGCCATGGCGCGGGTGCGGGCGGGCGGGCTGGAGATCGAGTACCGGGAGACCGGGGAGCCGGGGGCGCCGGTGCTGCTGCTGATCGCCGGGATCGGGGCCCAGCTGACCAGCTGGCCGGCGGAGTTCTGCGCCCTGCTGGCCGGGCACGGGTACCGGGTGGTCCGGTTCGACAACCGGGACAGCGGGCTGACCACCACGCTGGAGCCGCGGGCCGGCTACCGGCTCACCGACCTGGCCGACGACACGGTGGCGCTGCTGGACGCGCTGGCGGTGCCGGCCGCGCACGTGGTGGGCTCCTCGATGGGCGGGATGGTGGCCCAGCACCTGGCGATCGACCGTCCGGAGCGGGTGCTCAGCCTCTGCTCGATCATGTCCCGGCCCGGCGACCCGACCAGCGGGCAGCCCCGCCCGGACGTGCTGGCGGCCACCTCCGCGCCGCCGTCCAGCCGGCCGGACGAGGCGGTGGCGAGCGTGGTCTGGTTCCAGCAGCTGGTCGGCTCGCCCGACTACCCCGTGCCGGAGCAGGAGCTGCGGGAGGCGGCCGCGCTGGCCCACCGGCGCGCCCACCGGCCGGACGGCTCGCTGCGCCAACTGTTCGCGATCCACGACTCCGCGGACCGCACCGCGGGCCTGCGCGGGGTGACCGCGCCGACCCTGGTGATCCACGGCGAGCAGGACCCGCTGGTCGGACCCACCGGCGGCCGGGCCACCGCCGCGGCCGTTCCCGGCGCCGAGCTGTGGCTGGTGCCGGGCATGGGCCACGACCTCCCGCGGGCGCTGTGGCCCGCGCTGGCGGCCCGGATCGCGGCGAACGCGGCGGCCGGGGACCGGCGGTCCGGGGCGCTGGGCGGATAGCGGCCGTCCGTCATCCGAACACCGTTGGGTTCACTCGAACTGATGATTGATCATCGAATCTGCTGCATCCGGCCGCCGAGCTGCCTACATTGTGCCGCGCGGGGCGAGCCCGGGGGGCCGTCCCGGCCGTCCGCACGCCGTCCGGGAGGGGACCAGCAGTGGCAGTCGAGAACACCCGAGACCCCGCGGCCGAGGGCGGCCTGAGCCGCCGTCGGCTGCTCGCCGGATCCGCCGCGCTCGGCGGCGCGGCCTGGCTGCTGCGCGGGGTGATCACCCCGGAGAGCGCCCTGGCCGACGTCGGCGGACCGGCCGTGCCCGCCCCGCCCGCCTTCCCGGCCGGGATCGAGGTCTACCGGCAGACCTTCGAGAACTGGGCCGGCGAGCTGCACGCCGACCAGCTGTGGACCTGCGCCCCGCAGACCCCGCAGGACGTGGTCACGCTGGCCGACTGGGCCCGGGCCCAGGGCTGGCGGCTGCGGGCCCAGGGCTTCCGGCACACCTGGGCCCCGCTGACCGTGGCCGACGCCACCCCGGCCGACAGCGCCGTGCTGCTGGTCGACACCACCCGCCACCTCACCGCGGTCGCCGCCGCCGGCACGGCCGGCGCGCCCGCGGTCCGGGCCCAAGCCGGCGCGAGCATGGAGCAGGTGCTGGCCGAGCTGGCCGGCCGCGGCCTGGGCGTGACGCACTGCCCGGCCCCGGGGGACGTGACGGTCGGCGGCGTGCTGGCCATCGGCGGCCACGGCACCGCCGTCCCCGCCGTCGGCGAGAGCCCGCTGCCCGGCCACGGCTACGGCTCGGTCAGCAACCTGGTCACCGAGCTCACCGCGGTGGTCTGGGACGCCGGCGCCGGGGCGTTCGCCCTGCGCACCTTCTCCCGCGCCGACCCTCAGTGCGCCGCCCTGCTGGTGCACCTGGGCCGGGCCTTCGTCACCGAGGTGGTGCTGCGCGCCGGGGCCGACCAGAACCTGCGCTGCCAGAGCCGGGTCGACATCCCGGCGGACGAGCTGTTCGCCCCCCAGGGCACCGGCACCGGCCGCCAGTTCGCCGACTTCGTGGACCGCACCGGCCGGGCCGAGGCGATCTGGTACGCCTTCACCGACCGTCCCTGGCTGAAGACCTGGAGCGTCACCCCGGCGCAGCCGCTCGGCTCCCGCGCGGTCGACCAGCCGTACAACTACCCGTTCTCGGACAGCATCCCCGCCCCGGTCGCCACCCTGGCCGGCCAGCTGATCGGCGGCTCGTGGGGCCTGGCGCCCACCTTCGGCCAGCTCCAGTTCCTGGTCACCGAGCTGGGCCTGACCGGCGACCTGACGGACGTGCTGCTCTCCGGCACCCTGCTGCGCGACCTGCTCACCCTGGACGCGGTCACCCACCTGTTGGCGGACGGCCTGCACTCCGACCTGTGGGGCCCGTCCCGCACCGTGCTGCAGTACGTGCGGCCCACCACGCTGCGGGTCACCGCCAACGGATACGCCGTGCTGTGCAGCCGCGCCGACGTCCAGTGGGTGGTCCACCAGGTCACCACCGGCTACCAGCAGCTGCTGACCCAGTACCAGGGCGCCGGCCGGTTCCCGGTCAACGGCGCCGTCGAGATCCGGGTCACCGGTCTGGAGGACCCGGCCACCTGCGGGGTCCCCGGGGCCCAGCCGCCGCTGCTCTCGGCGATCCGGCCCCGCCCGGACCACCCGGAGTGGGACACCGCGGTCTGGTTCGACGTGCTCACCCTGCCCACCACGCCCGGCCTGCACCAGTTCGGCCGCGACCTGGAGCAGTTCCTGTTCGCCACCTTCGACGGCACCCGGGCCGCCGTCCGGGTCGAGTGGTCCAAGGGCTGGGCCTACACCGCCGATGCCACCTGGGCCGATCCGGTGGTGCTCGGCACGCTGATCCCGAACAGCCACCGGGCCGGCGGCGGCCCCGGGTGGGACGCGGCGGTGGCCACCCTGACGGCGCTCGACCCGTACGCCGTCTTCAGCAACCCGTTCCTCGACCAGTTGCTGCGCTGACGGGCCGTCCGAGCGGGCGGGCCGGGGGGTCGCCCGGGCGACCCACGGGGCCGGCCGCCGGGCCGGTCCCCGGTCGGTCGGCGGCCGCACAGCAGAATGTCCGCCATGTCCACAGCGCACGGGGGTCCCGGCGACCCCACCCCGAGCACCCACGAGCTCGCCGAGCAGCTGCACCGGCGGCTCGACCGGATAGAGGCCCTGCTGGCCGGCGAGGGCACACCGGTGGCCGTGGCCGGTGCCGACGCGCCCGCGCCGGTCTGGCGGACCGAGACCGAGGCCGAGCAGCGCTGGGCGGTCACCGCGGCGATCCTGTGCGCGGTGGTGCTGCAGCTCTTCCTGCCGGCCCGGCTCAGCATCCACCCGCGCTGGATGCTGCCCGCCCTGGAGCTGGGCCTGCTGATCGCGCTCGCGGCGATGAACCCGCACCGGCGGCTGGCCCGCAGCTCGCGGGTGCTGCGCTCGCTCAGCCTGGCGCTGGTCGCGGCGATCAGCCTGGCCAACGGCTGGTCGGCGGTGAAGCTGGTCCGCGAACTGCTGCACGGCGGCGGAGCGGCCGGGGCGCTCAGCCTGCTCGGCACCGCCGGCGCGGTCTGGGCCACCAACGTGATCGCGTTCGCGCTCTGGTACTGGGAGTGGGACCGGGGCGGCCCGGTCGCCCGGGCCCAGGGCGTGGCCGACTACCCCGACTTCCTCTTCCCGCAGATGCAGCAGAGCGGCGTCGCCCCGGCCGAGTGGGAGCCCGGCTTCCTGGACTACCTGTACGTCGCGTTCACCAACGCCACCGCCTTCAGCCCGACCGACACCATGCCGCTGTCCAGCTGGGCCAAGCTGACCATGATGCTGCAGTCGGCGATCTCGCTGCTCACCGTGCTGCTGGTGGTGGCCCGGGCGGTCAACATCCTGCAGTGAGCCCGGACCAGCCGCCGACCGCCTCCCCCGGGCGGGGGAGCGGGTCCGTCCCGGTGGTGGAGGTGGGGGCGGCGGTCCGGCTGGGAGCGTGGGAGGCGCCGGGCGGCCGCCGCCCACCGAGCCCGAGGAGCCGACCATGTCCGTCGCCACCACGATCACGGACCGCCTGCACGGCCGCCGCGCCGAGGGCGTGCCCCGCTGGGCGGCCCGGGCCGCCCTCGCGGTCACGCTCTGCACCCTGCCGTCCTGCCTGTGGCGGATCGCCGCCTTCGCGCTGGACGCACCGCTGGTGGAGCGCGGCGCCACCGCCCCGGCCGGGCACGGCCCGGAGCTGGTCGGCGCGAGCTGGTGGTACGTGAGCGTGCTGAGCCTGGTCAGCGAGGCGCTCGCGCTGCTGGCGTACGGCCTGGTCAGCCGCTGGGGCGAGGTCTGGCCCCGGTGGGTCCCGGGCCTGGCCGGCCGGCGGGTCCCGGTGGCGGCGGCGGTGGTCCCGGCCGGCCTGGGCGCCACCGCGCTGCTGGTCTTCCCGTACGCGCTGCTGATGTTCGCCCGCGGGCGGATGCTCGACGGCAGCCACGCGGTCGGCCTGGTCACGCACGGTGCGCAGACGGTGGCCTTCTGGGTCGCCTACCTGCCGCTGGCCGCCTGGGGGCCGCTGCTCGGCGTGCTGACGGCGCACTACTACCGCCGTCGGCGGCGGACCGCCCCGTCGGCCCCGGCCGCGTGACGGGTGACCCGGTGCGGGCCCGGCGGGAGAATGGACCGGTGAGCGTAGACGAAGCCCGCCAGGCCCGGCCCAGCCCCGCGCTGCGGCCGTACGTCGCCCGGTACTCCGGGTACCGCCAGGCGGGCGTGGCCCCCGCGGTGCACCGCGGCCTGCCCTCCCCGTACCTGACCCTGATCCTCACCCTGGACGACCCGCTCACCCTGGCCGCCCACCCCGACCCCGCCCAGCGCCCCGACTCCTACTGGACGCTGCTCGGCGGCCTGCACACCGCACCCGCCCTGATCACCCATCAGGGCCGGCAGTCCGGCGTCCAGGTCGCGCTCAGTCCGCTGGGCGCCCGCGCGCTGCTCGGCCTGCCGGCCGGCGAGCTGGCGGGCGCCGACCACCCCGCCGACGCGGTGCTGGGCGACTGGGCCCTCGAAGGCCGGGACCGGCTGCGGTCGGCCGCCGACTGGGCCGGCCGGTTCCGCGCGGTGGACCGCTGGCTGCTGACCCGACTCGGCCGGTCGGCCGACCCGGCCCCCGAGGTGGTGCGCGCCTGGCAGCTGCTGCTGGCCGGCGGCGGCCGCACCGGGGTGGCCGAGCTGGCGGCCGAGGCCGGCTGGAGCCCGCGCCACCTGTCCGAGCGGTTCCGGACCGAGACCGGGCTGGCCCCGAAGGCCGCCGGGCGGGTGATCCGGTTCGACCGGGCCCGTCGCCGGCTGGCCACGGCCCGACCGGGGTCGCTGGCCGACCTGGCCGCCGACTGCGGGTACGCCGACCAGGCGCACCTGGCCCGCGAGTTCCGGGCGCTGGCCGGCTGCCCGCCGAGCCGCTGGCTGGCCGAGGAGGGCCCGGCGGTGCGGCGGGCGGCGGCCGCCGGGTAGCTCCGAAACGTCCAAGCGCGCCGGGCGGCCGCGGCGGAAGCTGGAGGCAGCCGGGACCGCACGGGCCCCGGCGCAGCCGACCGGAGGTGTGACCGCCATGACCGAGGAGCAGAGGGCGCCGCAGGTGTGGCCCAGTCTGCGGGCCGCCGACGCCCGCGGCCTGATCAGGTTCCTGACCGAGGCCTTCGGGTTCCGGGAGAACGTGGTCTACGGCGAGGGTGCGCAGGTGGACCACGCGGAGCTGGACTGGCCGGAGGGCGGCGGCGTGATGCTGGGCTCGGCCCGCGAGGACGACGGGGCCCGCCGGATGCCCGACCCGGGCACCTTCAGCGCGTACGTGGTGACCGACCACCCCGACGAGCTCTGCCGCCGGGCCAGGGCCGCCGGCGCGGAGATCGTCACCGAGCCGTACGACACCGACTACGGCTCGCGCGACTTCGCGGCGCTCGATCCCGAGGGCAACCGCTGGTACTTCGGCACCTACCGGGGCGCCCCCCGAAAGGGTTGACCGCGGCCCGCCCGGAAATACCGCGCCGCCGCCGCGGGCTGTGCCTGGTGGAGGTGGCGTTCGATGAGCGAGCAGCAGGAGTACCGGGTCGAGCACGACTCGATGGGCGAGGTGCTGGTCCCGGCCGGGGCCAAGTGGCAGGCGCAGACGCAGCGCGCGGTGCAGAACTTCCCGGTCTCCGGGCAGCGGCTCGGCCGGGCGCACATCGCGGCGCTGGCCCGGATCAAGGGCGCGGCGGCCAAGGTCAACGCGGAGCTCGGCATCCTGGACGGGGCCGCCGCCGAGGCGATCCGGCAGGCCGCGGCCGAGGTGGCCGACGGCCGCTGGGACGCCGAGTTCCCGGTGGACGTGTTCCAGACCGGCTCCGGCACCTCGTCCAACATGAACGCCAACGAGGTGATCGCCACCCTGGCCGGCGAGCGGCTGGGCCGCCCGGTGCACCCGAACGACGAGGTCAACGCGAGCCAGTCGTCCAACGACGTGTTCCCCTCCTCGATCCACGTCGCGGCCACCGCCGCGGTCACCGAGGACCTGCTGCCCGCGCTGGACCGGTTGGCCGGCGCGCTGGAGGCGAAGGCGGCGGAGTTCGCCACCGTGGTCAAGGCCGGCCGCACCCACCTGATGGACGCCACCCCGGTGACGCTGGGTCAGGAGTTCGGCGGCTACGCCGCGCAGGTGCGGTACGGCCGCGAGCGGCTGCTCGCCACGCTGCCCCGGGTGGCCGAGCTCCCGCTGGGCGGCACGGCGGTCGGCACCGGGATCAACACCCCGCCGGGCTTCTCCGCGGCCGTCATCGCCGAGCTGGCCCGCGCCACCGGCCTGCCGCTGACCGAGGCCCGCAACCACTTCGAGGCCCAGGGCGCGCGGGACGCGCTGGTCGAGCTGAGCGGCCAGCTGCGCACCGTCGCGGTCGGCCTGACGAAGATCGTCAACGATCTGCGCTGGATGGCCTCCGGTCCGCGCACCGGCCTGGGCGAGCTCAACCTGCCCGACCTGCAGCCGGGGTCCTCGATCATGCCGGGCAAGGTCAACCCGGTGATCCCCGAGGTGGTGGCCATGGTGGCGGCCCAGGTGGTGGGGAACGACGCCACGGTGGCGATGGCCGGCGCCAGCGGCTCCTTCGAGCTGAACGTGATGCTGCCGGTGATCGCCCGCAACCTGCTGGAGTCGATCCGGCTGCTGGCCAACGCGAGCCGGCTGCTGGCCGAGCGCACGGTGGCCGGCACCACGGCGAACGTCGAGCGGGCCCGCGGCTACGCCGAGTCGTCACCCTCCATCGTCACCCCGCTGAACCGGTACATCGGCTACGAGGAGGCGGCCAAGGTGGCCAAGCAGTCACTGGCCGAGGGCAAGACGATCCGTCAGGTGGTGGTGGAGCGCGGCTACCTGGAGCGCGGCCTGCTGACCGAGGCGCAGCTGGACCAGGCGCTGGACGTGTTGCGGATGACCGCGCCGTAGCGCCGTAGCATGACCCGGCAGGTCGCCGGAGCGGTGGGGGAGACGAGCGATGACCGGGTTCGAGCAGGCGTGGACGGCCGCGCCGGTGGCGGTGCGGCGGTGCCTGGAGCTGGCGCACCAGTCGCTGCGGGCGGGCGGACTGGCGGTGGGCGCGGTGCTGGTGGACGGCGCGGGCCTGGTCCGCGCCGAGGGCCGCAACCGCGCGTACGACGGGCCGGGCGGTGACGACCCGCTGCAGGGCACCCCGCTGGCGCACGCCGAGTTGAACGCGCTGGCCGTGGTCCGCACCGGCACCGCGCTGGGCGGGCTGACGCTGTGGAGCACCCAGCAGCCGTGCGACATGTGCGCCGCCGCGCTGGCCTTCACCGGTGTCGGCGCGGTGCGGCACCTGGCGCCGGACCCGTGGGCGCTGGCCACCGGCCGGTCCGGGAGCACCGCCGGCGACGGCGAGCCGGAGTGGCTGATCGCCGCCAACCTGCTGTTCCTGCAGAGCATCGCGGACACCGGCGGACCGGACCACCCCACCGTCCGGCGCTCCCGCACCCTGGAGCCCGAGACCACCGCCCTGCTCACTCCCGCCCCGACCGCGGCCGGCTCGGTCCCCGAGCACCTCGCTCCCCTCTGGTCCCGGATCCGCACGGCGGCCACCACCCGCACCAACCGCCTGATCCGAACCGCCGGAGCACTCAACTCCGTTATGCCCAAATGAATATGACGACGGGTCAATTCGCTGAAGTGATTGTGGCAGTCGCGCTTTTGCCCCAAGCTGATGACATGTCCGCCGCAGCCGGAGTGCTCGGCGGAGTGCGGCGCCATTCCCCTCTGCCACAGGGCAGTTGACGGCAGCCACGGAGGCCGGCGAGCCCTGCCGGGTCCGGGTCGAACACGCCCGCGGTCGCGCCGCTCCCCGTGTCCAGCTACCCGTGGAGAAGTCATGCCCAAGAACTGGAGCACCGTCCTCGCCACGCTCGTCGCGGCGTCAGGCCTGTTCGCGGTCGCGGCAGCGCCGGTCCAGGCGGCGAGCCCGGCGGGCCCCGCCCGTCCGGACGCCCACCGGCTCAAGCCCCGCCCGCACGCCACCGCGCCGGCCGTGATCGGCGGCGCGCTGGTCAACCACGGCGGCCCGGTGCAGTCCGCGCCGCAGGTGTACGTCGACTACTGGGGCTGGGGGTCGGACCCGAGCGGCGAACAGGGGTACCTCAACCGCTTCCTCTCCTCGGTCGGCAGCACCCCGTGGCTGACGACCGTCAACCAGTACGGCGCCGGTGCCGCCGCCGTGCTGGCCGGCGCCTGGTCGGACCCGGCCGCGGTGCCCGCCAGTCCGACCGACGCCCAGATCCAGGCGGAGGCGGTGAACGCCGCGAACCACTTCGGGACCGGCACCTCGGTGAACGTCCAGATCGTGGTGGCCACCCCGAGCGGACACTCGACCGCCGGCTTCGGCAGCAGCTGGTGCGCCTACCACGGCGCCGTGGCGGCCCTGCCCAACGTGACCTACACCGACCTGCCCTACCTGACCGACGCCGGCAGCAACTGCGGGGCGGGGTCGGTCAACGGCGCGAACGGTGAACTGGACGGCGTCAGCATCGTGGAGGGCCACGAACTGGCCGAGGCGATCACCGACCCGCTGCTGAACGCCTGGACCGACGCCGGCGGCAACGAGATCGGCGACAAGTGCGCCTGGACCGGCCTGGCCAACCTGACCACCTCGGCGGGCACCTTCGCGGTCCAGCCGCTGTGGAGCAACAGCGCGAACGGCTGCGTGCAGGCCACCGCCAACCCCAACCTGCTCTCCTCCCCGGGCTTCGAGCAGAGCGTCGCGGGCTGGCAGCGGCTGGTGCCGCAGGGCGGGATCGTGAACTGGGCCAACTACAACACCGCCGCGGGTGCCCCGGCGCCCGCCCACGACGGCACCGGCTACCTGGCCACCAACACCAACATCGGCGGCGGCTCCGTCTACCAGGACGTCCCGGCCAACGTCGGGAGCGGTGCCGTCTACCGGGCCTCGATCTGGCTCTCCTCGCAGTCCGGCGGCGCCACCGGCACCTTCTGCCTCTGGGGCCTGGGCGCCAGCAACACCAACAGCTGCACCGCCTACAACGTCAACTCCGCCACCGGCTACCAGTACCTGCAGGTGACCTACAGCGTGAACCAGCCGATCAGCACGCTGCGGTTCCAGATCTACCCGACGGCCAACGGCGGCACGACGGACATGGACACCGCGAGCCTGGTCCGGATCGGCTGACCCGGACCGGCCCGGACGCCGGGCGCCCGCCGGGGGGGGGGGCGGGCCCCCCCGGGCGCCCCCGCCGCGGGGGCGGGCCCCCCCCCCGGCGGTATTAAAAAAAAACATGCCCCC
>NZ_JBHYKG010000038.1:0-40189 GCF_042741245.1 Kitasatospora sp. NPDC058965 | reverse complement strand
CCTGTGGCGCCGGGCCGGCGGGCTCCCGGGTGGGACGCGGGCGGGGGGGAGTGGTGGGGTGAGTCCGGGGCCTGTCGGCGTCGCCCGTGGGCCCGGCCACTCGGGTGGACCGCCCCCGTGGACGGCGGACCACACGTCGGGGGGCGGTGTCGTCGACGGCTCGCACCCCGGTCGCGCGGTCGCCGTTCCGGGGAGAAGCGAACACCGAGCAGCCGGCGCGCCCTTCGGGCGTGCCGGTGCACCGTCGATCGCCGCGCACTGCCTTCCATCCGGACTTTCACCGTCGGTCCTGGAGTTCCACCAGGTCAACCGGCCGATGGCTTCGGCCGGGTCGCGGACTTTCACCGCCGGTTCGGACTTGCACCGACCCCGGAGCGCGCGAACACTCGCAGCGATCATGGCACAGGTGCGGTTCGTTGCCGATGCGTTCCGTGCCGATGTGGTCCGCGCCACTCCCGACGGTGGGTCAGTTCCCCGGAGCCGTGGTGCGCTCAGCCGTTCGCGCACCCGCTGCTGGTGCAGGCGTGCCACGGGCCCCAGCTCCCGGTCGGCGACTGGGAGATCCGGGCGAACATCGACGGCGCGTCCCACATGTGCGAGACGGCGGTCAGCGTGCCGTCCGGTGCCTCGGTGACCGAGGACGGGGTGGCGACGGTCGCGGGCAGCGGGCCGGCCCCGAGGTCGGTCCAGGCGCCCCAGACGCCCGGGGCGCTCTGCTCGTCGACGTACAGTTCCGGGCTGCCCGATCCCTGGAAGTCCTCGAACAGCACCAGGGTGCCGTCCGACCGCTGGAACGCCACCGGCGCCCCGAAGAACCGCGGCACGCCCACGCCGGCGGGCGCGAAGGACTCCGGCGCGGACCACGCGCCGTTCTCGCCGCTCTGGTGGATCCGCACCAGGCCGCCGGCCTGGAAGCCGATGGTGAACACCTCCAGACTGCCGTCCGTGTCGGAGGCCGCGGCGAGCAGTGCGTTCTGGAAGTTGACCGTCATGGTGCTGACCTGGGTCCAGGCGCCGAACGTTCCGCCCGGGACCGACTGGGTCTGGTACCAGACGGTCACGTTGGTGGGGGAGTTGACCGAGAAAAGGGCGAACTGCGCCTGGGTGCCGTCGGGTCGGGTGACGGTGGCCGACTGCCCCTCGACGCCCGGGAGCGGGGCCGTGCCGGGCGCCCGGCCGACGCTCCCCCGCGCGGGCGACAGGGAGACCGTGGCCTGGGCGCGGGCCTGCGCGGTCGGGGCGAACAGGCCCACCGCGCCGAGGAGTGCGGCGCAGACGGCTGCCGCCGCCGTGGTTCGCCGTGCGCTCTTACGCATTGCCGGATCCTGCCTTCCGCTCGGTGTGCGGGTCCGCCCGACCGGGGGCCCGACCGCGGCCATCCTGCCCGCACCGGTACCCATCTCGGGTGCGATCCGCAGGAGTTGGCCGGAACTCGCGGGCCCCGGGGAGGGCGGCGCGCGGGCGGTCGGCCTCAGATCAGCGCGGGCTCGTCCGCGGCGGGGGTGCGGACCGGCCGGCGGAGGCGGAACGCGGCGTGCAGCATGGGCGCGGTGAGCACCCGGCCGAAGGTGGTCAGGACCAGGCCGGCCGCCTGCAGCAGCGGCAGGTAGACCGGGTACGGGTAGCTGCTCAACGCCGCGGCCTGCGGGAGCTCGGCCAGCTCGGCCAGGACGCCGCCCACCACCAGCGCGGCGACGATCTGCAGCGCGGTGCGCCAACTTCCGTGGGAGAGCCGCCAGGCGGCGCGCAGGCCGCGGCCCTCCAGCACGACCGTCATGGGCAGCAGGGCGGTGGCGAACGAGAGGTAGAGGGCGGCGAGCTGGAACACGGCCATGGCGTGCGAGAGGACGAGATCGCCGTAGACGCCGGGGCCGAGCAGCGACAGCAGCCCGAGCTGGTCGAGCCCGCCCAGGGCGACCAGCCAGCCCCACAGCCGGGCGGTGCGCCGCAGGTCCGGCCGCAGCGCCGAGCCGACCCGGTGGCCGCCGTCGAGGATCCGCAGCACCGTGGACCAGCTCCAGGCGGCCAGCAGCCCGTCGGCCACGGCCGACCAGACGGAGCCGGCCAGGAACAGGTCGGCGCTCTCCAGCCCGGCGCGCAGCACCCACACCGCCAGGCCGGCTGCGGCGAACAGCGCCTGCACCCCGAGCAGTTGCGGCCAGTGAGCGGCCAGATTCCCCCGTGTGAGCGCCCACCAGGTCCGGTCGGGCCGCTCGGTCGAAATGATCACCGGAGGAGCCTACCGGGACCGCAGCGGGCGCCGTCGACGCGGTGCGCCGGACCGGGTCTCACCACGCCAGGCGGTCCGGCCCGGGGAAGCGGGTGATCGGCTCGTCCGCCCAGCTGTACAGCTCCAGACCGGACAGGTAGCCGCCGGTCGCCCACACCAGGACGCCGCCGACGGGCTGCCCGTCGCGGTCGAGCACGGCAGCCTCGGTGATCGGGCCCCGGGCCCCGGCCACGGGCGGGACTGCCGCCGTGTCGGCCACGCCGAAGTCGAGGGTGGGGCAGGGGCACGGGCAGTGCCCGGTGACCCGCAGCCGGGGGAGCTGCGCGAGCAGGCCGCGGTGGACGGGCGTGTCCTCCCGCAGCAGCGCCTGCAGCAGCGTGACCACCTCGGCGGGGAGGGGGTCACCGGTCGTGCTGTCGTCCATGCCGGGAGCCGATCATCCCGCCGGGGCCAGGGTCAAACGGGTTTGCGGCCGGGCGGGTCCTACTGGCTCAGGATCCATGCACTGAGAACCGCGCCGGTCAGCGCGATGCCGACGTGCAGGCTGACCCACACCGCGTACAGGCGCACCTTGATCAGGTGCGGGAAGCGACTGCCGGCTGTCTTGTGGCCGCCCGCCCAGAGGGTGTCGAGGTCGACCTCGGGATGCAGGCGGCCCATGGCCCTGCGCAGTTGGCGGGCCCGCCGGGTGTGGAGGTCGAACCGCTCGCGGAACTTCATGCAGGCGACGGCGCCGAAGATGCCGAGCCCGAACATCGGCAGGGTCACCCCCAGCGCGGAGAGCTGAAGGTGTCCCTGCTGGGCCAGGAATCCCAGCCCCGCCGCCACCACGACGATGACGATGTTGGTCAGAGCTGCGCGCTGGTCCTCGATCTGCCGTCCCTGGTCACGCTGTTCGCGCCACAGCTGCAGCAGTACGTCCGTTGTGTCCGCCATGGTCCTCCTGCCTCCGCCGGGTGTCGTCGGATTCATGTCCGCGGATGTCGGCGGAACAACTGCGGTGGGCGGACCTGTGACAGATCTGTGGCCCACCGGGCCCGCGGCAGGCGTGTCAGGGCCGTTGTCCAGGGCTGGGGTGATCCTCGATGACTAGTAAGGAAGACTGATAAGGTAGCCTTAGTAGTATGACCGATGGCCCCGACCCCGACGAGGTCGCCTCCGCCCTGCTGGCGAGCATCAGCGTGCTGGTGCGACGGGGGCGTCAGGCGCCCGTCGACGGCGGGCTCTCGATGCCCGAGCGGACGGCGCTGCACCAGCTCGACCGCTCGGGGCCCACCACGTCCGCGGCGCTGGCCCGGGAGGCGCAGATCACCGCGCAGGCGATGGGGGCGACCCTCGCGGCGCTGCGCGAGCGGGGGTTGGTCGAGCGCCGGGCGGACCCGGACGACGGCAGGCGCATCCTGCTGTCGCTGACCGAGGCCGGTGCGCAGGCGCTCAGGAACAAGCGCAACACCCTGGTCGAGCTCCTCGCCCGGGGCCTGGGCGGCGGCGCGTTCACCCCGGCCGAGCTGGCGCAGCTCGCCGACGCCGCGGCGCTGCTGGACCGACTGGGCCGGCAGCTCTGAGCCGGTCCGATCCGGGTGGGACCCCCACCCCCGACACCACCGAAACGAGCGAGGCACCACCATGACCCTGTTGGGCCGACTCCTGAAGAACCGCAAGGCCGGCGAGACCCACGCGGCGTGGCTGCGGCCCAACCTGCAGGGCCCCGACCTGCTGACCGTCACCAGCGCGGACTTCGGCGACGGCGGCACCATGCCGCTGGTGCAGTGCGCCAAGCACGTCGGCGGCGCCGACGTGTCGCCCGGGCTGGCCTGGGGCCCGCTCCCGGCCGGCACCGCCCAACTGCTCCTGGTCGTCGAGGACATCGACGTCCCGCTCGCCAAGCCCGTGGTGCACTGCGCGGCCCTGCTCGACCCCGGGGCCGGCCCGCTGGAGCCCGGCGCCCTGGCCAAGGACCGACCCGGCCCCGGGGTGCGGCTGCTGCGCTCCTTCGTCGGCCGCGGCTACCGCGGTCCCGGCCCGATCAAGGGCCACGGGCCGCACCGCTACGTCTTCCAGCTGTTCGCCCTCGCGGCCCCGCTGGACGGCACCCCCGGTGGTGCACCGGTGGAGCGGACCCGCCCGGGCGCGCTGCTGTCCGGCGTCACCGCACCCGTCCTGGCGCGGGGCCGGCTGACCGGCGTGTACGAACGCTGACCGGTGGGGGTGCGGAGTCCGTCGCTCCACTGGAGGAACCTCCAGCGCACGATCAACGGCGTGGCGCACGGGTTGGTGGCCGTGCCGATGCCCGGGCCGGGCGTCGTCCTGTGTAGTGGGGACGCACAGCGGATACCTCAACTCGCCGCTCTTCGGGCCGGACTGAGTGACCGACAGGAATCCGTGCCCGACGGCGGCGGGCCCTCCGCGCCGTCCTCGCAGGCGTGCCCCGGCGCTGCCGTGCGCACCGTGCCCTGCGAGCCCCACCGACGAAAGGCGCGTCTTGCCCGTTCGCAGTGCCGTCCAGGGTGTCGTCCGGCTGGCCGGCCGCCGACTGCCCCTCGTCTCGTTCCTCGCCCGGCTGCCCGCAGCCCTCTGCCCGACCGGGACGCTGCTCATGGTCACCCAGTTCGGCGGGGTCGCCCGGGGCGGCATCGTCGCGGGCGCGCTGTGGAGCGGGCAGGCGGTGGGCGGGCCGCTGCTGGGCCGGCTGGCCGACCGCCGCGGCCACCGCCCGGTCGTGCTCGCGGCGTCGGTGGCCAACGCACTGACCATCGTCGCGCTGGTGCTGGCCGCGGTCGCCCGGGTGCCGCTGACCGTCCAGGCCGCCTGCGCGCTGCTCGCCGGCTTCACCGTCCCGCAGATCGGACCGCTCGCCCGGACCCGGTGGATCGCGCTGGCCGACCGCCACCCCGAGGGGCGCGAACTCGTCGGGCACGCACTCGCCTTCGACGCCGTGGTGGACGAGACGAGCTTCGTGGTCGGCCCCGCGCTGGTCGGGATCCTGGCCTGGGCCGTGCACCCGGCGGCGGGCCTGGTCTGCGCGGCCGTGCTGATGGCGGTCTTCGGCACCGTGTTCGCACTGCACCCCACGGCCCCCGCCGCCGCACCCCGCAGCACGCGGACCGGCCGGCTACGCCCCGGCCCGCTGCTGCCCCTGCTCGCCATGACGGTCCTGCAGGGGGTCATGTTCGGGGCCGCCAACACCGGCGTCCAGGCGCTGGCCCGGGGCGACGCGGGCGTCGGCGGCCTGATCTGGTCCGCGATGGGCGTCACCAGCGCGACCGGCGGATTCCTGCTGGCCACCCTGGCCGAGCGCCTCGACCTGACGACGCGGCTGCGCACCGCCATGGCGGCGCAGGCGGCGCTGACCCTCACCCTGCTGCCCGTCGGCGCGGCCCTGGGAGCCACCCTCTCGGTCGCCGCGATCGGCATCGCGGTGGCCCCGACCCTGATCGCGCTCTTCGGACTGGTCGAGCGGATCACCCCGGCCGACCGGATGGGCGAGACGATGACCCTGCTGGGCAGCGGGCTGGTCGTGGGGCAGGGCCTGGCCGTCCTGGTCGCCGGACCGCTGGCCGACAGGCACGGCTACACCGCGGCCTTCGCGCTGACCTGCGGGGCCGGCGGCCTCGCGCTACTGCTCGCCCTGGCACTGGTCCGCCCGCCGCGCTACCCGCTGCGCCGGGCGGCGGCCCCGCAGGTCGCCGTGGGCGCACCGGCCGGCTGACGGCGGTCGACCGACCGGCCGGCCGGCGGTGGGTCGACGGCCGGTCAGTCCGACCCGTCGAGGGTGCGCCGGTAGCGCTCGTAGACCACGCGGGAGCCGAACGTCCTGGTCTCGACCAGCTCCAGCGGAACGGCCTCGGTGACCGGCGGCAGGCAGGGCGTGCCGCCGCCGACGACGATCGGGTTGCGGAACAGCCGCAGCTCGTCGACGAGGCCGAGCCCGATCGCCGCCGCGGCCAGCCCGGCGCCACCGATCTCGACGTCCCGGTCGGTCGCGGCGAGCAACGCGGCGACCTCCTCGGCCACCGACCCCGTGGCCAGCCGCGCGTTGCCCTCGACCCGGTCGAGCGTGCGGCTGAAGACGACCTTCGGGAGCGCGCACCAGGCATCGGCGAATGCGTCCCACAGCTCGTTCGCGCGCATCGCCGGGTCCGTCTCCCAGGGCAGCATGGTCTCGTAGAGCCGCCGACCGCACAGGTGCGCACCGAGCTCGCGCACTTGCGCCAGGTGGAACCGGAACTGCTCCTCGCCCGGCACCGACCACCCGAACCGGCCCTCGCGGTCATTGACGAAGCCGTCCACCGAGACGCTCGTCGAGTAGATCAGCATGGCGTCGAGCCCACCTTCCTGCTGCCGGGACCGCCCGCCCGCGGGGCGAACCAGGCGATCCTACGGGCGCGGCCGCCGACGGGCCGGGACCCCGGGGGCGCACGCGGCCCGTGCCGCGCCGCGCCCCCGGACCGGCGCGCTGACGGGACATCAGCGCGCCGACGGGGGATCAGGGCACCGCCGGGGATCATGGCACCGACGGGCGATCAGCGCCGGGCGAACCAGCGGACGAAGTCCGGGCTCGCCGAGCCGACCCCGGTCACGGCGTCGTAGCCGGGCGCGGTCGTCAGCGAGCCGTCGTGGTCGAGCAGGGACAGGTAGGTGTCGAAGCTGCCCGGGGTCTCCCAGCTCGGCAGGTGGATCGCCACCGACGGGGCGCGGCCCGCCGGTGCGGGGACGATGTCGTGGATCGCCGGGCTGGTGCGCAGCCGGTAGAGCAGCGGGTTGGCGAAGCCGAGCGCGTGGCCCGCGGCCTGGGCGGCGTCCGCCTCCAGCGCGGCGATCAGGGGGGAGGAGCCGCTGGTGCCGGCGCCCACCTCCTCGTGGTAGGCGCCGCCCGGGGTGGTGAACCCGATCAGCCAGCCGGTGGCCAGGTCGCCGTCGGCGGCGACGTCCGGCAGCTCGCGGTGCGCCGGTGCGGTGCCGCCCGCGGTGGCCAGCACCGGGGGGACCACGTTCCTCTGGTACCAGGGCTGGTCGACCAGCCGGCTGCGGCCGCCGCCCGAGCCCATGAAGAACTGCCCGGGCGGCGGGGTCAGGTAGCCGGTGCCCTGCGGGTCGACCTGGGCGGCTTCGGCGCCCCAACCGAGTTCGCCGGCCACCGCGCCGTCCTGGCCGAGCTCCAGGGTGGTGCCGCCCACGGCGGTCGCCCACTGGTCGGAGCCGGGGAAGATCACCGAGCCCCGGGCCGTCCCGTCCGAGCCGTCACCGTCGTCGCCGGAGGCGTAGTCGAAGCCGATGCCCTCCAGCGCACCCTGCTGGAACATCCGGTCCCAGGCCACCACGGTGGCGGGCGAGTCGGAGGCCTCGTTGGTGGCGAAGGAGTCGGAGACCACGTCGGCCAGGTGCTGGTCCACGATCCGGGTGTGGGCGTCCAGGAACGCCGTCGAACCGCCGGCCCCCGTGTCGCAGTCGGCCCCGACGTAGACCACCTTGGCGTCCGGGGCGGCGAGGTGGACGGTCTCCACGTCCAGCGGCTCCTCGGGCGCGTCGGCGTAACCGCCGCAGGTGGCGGCGAAGTCCGGGCCGAAGTTCTCGCTGTACTGCCCCGGCGCGAAGCCGGGGAGACCGTGGGCGGCGAAGAACCTGTCGGCATCGGCCGCCATGGTGGGCAGCGCGCCGTCCAGCACCACGGCGACCGTGCGGCCCTTCCCGGTGTACGGGCTGTCCGTCACCCCGTAGGCGCCGCGAAGCTGTTGGGGGGTGTAGCCGCAGACCTGGTCGACGGCGGTGGTGCGGCCGTCGACGGGCGGGATCGCCGAGCTGTGCTCGCCCCACCACTTCGAGCACGGCGGGGCAGCGGTCGGCGCGCTCGGCGCGGTCGGTGCGGTCGTCGCGCGCACGGCGCCGGTCCGAGGGGCGGGCGACTGGGCGGCCGCGGTCCGGCGGGCCGCCGTCGGGGCGGCGGGATCGGGGATCACGGGGTTCAGGTCGTCCAGCCCGAGCACCGTGCTGATGTCGTGGCCCAGGGCCGCCGGGACCGAGATCCCACCGGCCGGGGCGACGAGCTGCGGCGGCTGGCCCGGCTGTCGGGCGTAGCCGTGCATCGTGGTGGCGAAGGCCCGCTGCACCTGGTCCACGGTGGCGGTGACCGCGAGGTAGTGGGCGTTGGTGCCGGTGACGTGCATGCCGAGGCCACTGAGCCAGGCGCTCACCCTGGCCGTCTGGGCCGGCGTGGTGCCGTAGCGCTGCTCGAACTGGGCGGGCGTCAGGTACTGCGCGTAGGACGGGTCCGCGGGGTCGGAGACCCGCTGGGCCGCGCGGCCCAGGCCCACCGGATCCCGGCCCGCCAGGTAGACCCGCAGCGACAGGCCCCAGGTGCCGGGAGCCGCGCCGGTGTCGACCGGAGCCCCCTGGCCGGGGTCGGTGAGCCAGCCGGGGACGGCGGAGGCCAGCTCCGTGCGCGGCGCGCCCGCGGCATCGGCGGCGGGCGCCACCACACCGGTCACGACCAGCGCCGCCGCGGCCGCACCGGCGGCCAACCGGCCCGCCCGGCCGTGGTGTCGGGCTCCGGGAGCAGCAGCGGTCGGGTGGGCAGGGGAAACGGGCGACTGGGGCAAGGTCTCACACTCCGTCATGGATCGGCAGGTTCGGACTCCGGGCGGCGCGAAGACCACCCAGCCTTGACTGACGCGTCGACCCCGCCGTTCGGTCGCAGACCGGGAGACGGGAGTGGAGCGGCGCGACGGCGGAGGACGGCCGCGCGGCCGTGCGGTGTACGCGGTGGTCGACTGGTGTCCGCCCGGACCGGGCTCTCGCGACCCGCAGGGCGGGCGGAGGTTGCTTCGGACCGGCGACCGGCTTACCGTGTAACTATCTGGTTAGGTACAAAGGAACGGAGAGCCGGCCATGACGACCACGCTCATCACCGGGGCCAACAAGGGCCTGGGGTTCGAGACCGCCCGCCGACTGGTGGCGGCCGGGCACACCGTGTACGTCGGCGCGCGCAGTGTCGAGCGCGGGGTGCGGGCGGCCGGGGCGGTGGGGGCCCGGTTCGTGCAGGTGGACGTGACGGACGACGGGTCGGTCGCCGCGGCGGTGCGGCAGATCGAGGCGGACGGCGGCCTGGACGTGCTGGTGAACAACGCGGGCATCGAGCCGCGGACCGAGGGCGGCGGCTTCGTGCCGGTGGCGGAGACGACCGCCGACCGGGTGCGCGAGGTCTTCGAGACCAACGTCTTCGGCCAGGTGCGGATGCTGCACGCCTTCCTGCCGCTGCTGCACCGCTCCGCCGCGCCGGTGGTGGTGAACGTGGGCAGCGGCCTGGCGCTGACGCGCGAGCTGGCGGATCCGGCCTCGCCCACCCACTTCTACCCCGACGTGGCGTACCCGGCCTCGAAGGCGGCGGTCAACATGCTCACCGTGCAGTACGCCAAGGCGTACCCGCAGGTGCGGATCAACGCCGTGGACCCCGGGTTCACCGCCACCGACCTGAACCACCACGCCGGGACGCAGAGCGTCGCCGAGGGCGCCGAGGTCATCGTCCGGCTGGCGCAGATCGGTCCCGACGGCCCGACCGGCACCTTCTTCACCGCGGCCGGAGTCGTCCCGTGGTGAGCGACCGGCCTTCGGTAGGGTGATCCGCATGTCCGAGTCCGGTGCCGAACGCCCGCCGCGCCCGCGCGACGCGCAGGCCACCAAGGCGCTGCTGCTGAGCGCCGCCACCGCCGAGTTCGCCGAACACGGCCTGGCCGGCGCCCGGATCGACCGGATCGCGGCGCGGGCCGGGGCCAACAAGCGCCTGCTGTACGTGTACTTCGGCGACAAGAACACGCTCTTCGACGCCGTCGTGGCGGAGCAGACGCGCGCCGTGGTGGAGGCCGCCCCCATGCCGGACGGCGACCTGTGCGCTTTCGCCGCCGCGCGCTACGACTACGTGCTGGCCAACCCCGAGGCCCGCCGGATCGCGGCCTGGCGCTCGTTCGAGCAGCCGGAGCCGGCCGAGACCGAGATCGCCGGTTTCCGCGCCCGGATCGACGCGGTCGCCGCCGCCCAGCAGGCCGGCCGGGTGCGCGCGGACCTGCCCGCGGTCGACTTGTTCGCCCTGGTGCTGCGCCTGACGGAGAGTTGGCTGAGTGCCCCGCCGGCCCTCAAGGCCGCCGCCGGCCGGGACGCGATGGCACCGACCCGCCTGGGCGAGCACCGCGCCGCGATGCTGGAAGCGGTCCGCAGCCTGGTGGCGCCGCCGGGCCGCTCGGCGGGCTGAAGCGGCGTCAGGACCAGGGTGCGGGCCGCCGGCGGTCGCCGGCGAAGCGGTCGAGTGCGGCCGCCAGCTCCGGCGGGAGCGTGTCGGTGGAGCCCAGGTCCCAGACGGTGACCCAGCCGTGCTCGTCCGTCCGCGGCACCGGCACCAGCGGGCGCAGCGACAGGTGGTACTGGATCGGCAGCACGGCCGCCAGCCCGCGCGGCGGTCGGGCCCGGCGGACCGCCACCTCCGCCACCTCCTCCCAGCGCAGCGCGAGCCTGCGCCCCCCGCTGAGGCGGACCGCCTCGGCATCGATCCGCAGTTCGGTGGCCACCGCCCGCAGGGCCAGGGCGAGCAGCAGGCCGACGACCACCAGCCCCGTGAAGAGCGGCCAGTGCCCTGCGAGCACGCCCCAGCTCTGCTGCCAGTCGGCCGACGGTCCGGCGGGCGCGGACAGCGGTGAGACGACGAGGAGGTAGGCGAGGAACGGCAGCAGCAGGTCCAGCCCCAGCAGCCGCAGCGCCGACAGGCTGGTGCGGCTGCTCCGCATCCGGAGCTCGCCCCGGTCGGGCGCCGCCGCGGGGCCGGCCCCGGCGAGGCGCCGGCGCAGTTCGGCGTGGCGGAACCGGTAGACCCCGCCGACCTGGGTCAGGATGCCGAGCCGGTGGGCGTCCTCCAGGAAGCCCATCACCTCCCGCCGGGGCAGCTGCTGCCGCCCGGCCAGGACGAGCCGGACCACCGTCCACCGGCCCCAACTGCTCAGCGCCACCAGGGTCAGTGCCGAGCAGAGCCAGGCCACCGCCAGGGCCGCCACGGTGGCCGGCAGGTGGCCGGACGGCCAGTCGAGCAGGGCCACGGAGAGCCCCGCCACCGCCGGGGCGGGGACGAGGCACTGGGCCAGCGAGAGCCTGCGCTCGCCGTCCAGCAGCACCCGCTGCCGTGCGGCCGTACCCGGGTTGGCCATCCTGGTCAGCAGCGCGCCCGCGAGGAGCGGGAGCAGGAACGCGCCGAAGAGCACCCAGACACTCGGTGGGAGGAGCAGCCCGGCACCGGCGAGCCCCACGGCGACCGGCGGCACCAGCGGGACCAGGCGGCGCGGGACGCGGACCGTCCGGCGCGGCCCGTCGATGCCGGGGACGGCGTGCGTGGCGACGATCCGCCCGATCACCGTCGCCACCGTCGCGACCCCGGCCACGGCGCTCAGCGCGTAGCCGGTGGGCACCGTCCGGACCTGCCGCAGCAGGTGCAGCAGGTGCACCAGGTGCAGCAGCCCGGCGGCCGCCCAGCCGGCCCCCGTGCCCAGCAGGGCCACGGCGACCAGGACGACCGCGCTCCACAGCACCGGGCGGGTGACCGCGGACCGCAGCCGCCACCAGGCGATGTCCTGGGTCCGGTCGCGCTCCAGGCAGCCGGCCAGGAAACGCAGGTACCGCTGGGCGTCGTCCTTGTCCCACGCGCGCACCGCGCCCGGAACCCCGACCGCCGCCGGTCCGCGCGAGAACCGCGCCGGTACCAGGCCGTCGAGCAGGTGGCCCTCGATCGCCTCCCGGGTGGCCGGCCGGGCCGGGTCGAGCAGGTCTGCGGGGTCGGCGTCCTCGGGGGCGTAGACGTTCACCGCCAGCCAGAGCATCAGCGGCGAGGAGAGGGTGGTGGCCAGCAGGCCGCCGGGGTTCTCGGCCAGCTCCCGGAGGACCGGCTCCCACGCGGGCAGTCGCGTGGGCGGGCACTCGCGCGCCAGGTACGCGCGGGCGACGTCCGCGGGGACCGGGCAGGCGCGGACGACCCGCAGGGCGCGCAGGAAGGGCGCCCGGTCGGCCGCGTCCTGGTGGGCCTGCGGCCTGGAGAGCAGCACCAGAGGGGTGTCGGGGCCGCCGAGGGCGCTCTTCAGGGCGGTGGCGACGTCCTCGGGGGGCAGCAGCACGACCTCGTCGAGGCCGTCCAGGACCGGCACGACCAGCCGCTCCTCCACCAGCGACCGCACCGTGCCCGGATCGAGCCCGTTCTCCGGGGTGCGGTAGTCCTCGGTGATCCGTCGGACCATCCACTGGACCAGGTCCTCACCGCCGGGGTTCCAGTCCGACAGCGACAGCAGGACCGGCACCGCGCCGCCGGCCCGGCGCCCGCCGAGCAGTTCGAGGACCAGCAGGATCGCCAGGGACGTCTTCCCGGCGCCGGCCGGCCCGGTGATCACCAGCCGGAGCGAGGCGAGCGGCGGCAGGTCGGCGACCAGCTCGGCGAACCCGACCGGGCGGTCGGGTCGGTCGGCCTCGCGCCACTCGACGGCGAGCTGGCTGACCCCGCGCAGGCCGAGGAGGTTCGCCTCGCGCTCCCACTGGCTCCGCACCGCACGGGCCAGCCGGTCAACGGGCTGCTGCGGCGCACCGGCGTCCGGCGGCGCACCGGCGTCGCGGTGGAGGCACACGTTGGCGATCTGCGCCTGGACCACGATCCCCGCGTCGCCCGAGTTGTTGTTGTGGACCGCCTCAGCCATGGTGACATGATGTCAGGGCGCGCCGGAGCCGTAACCGGGCGAACCGGCGGCCCGCGGGCGATCATGGGGCCATGACGGACGAAGCGCGCAAGTCGGACCACCCGCTGATCCGGGTCAAGGGGGTGGCCGTCACCGGGCGGGGCCTCGTGCTGACCGTGCTGGGCGTGGCGATGGTCTGGTTCGTGGCGGCCAACACCCAGTCGGTGGAGGTCAGGCTCTGGGTGCCCACCGTCACCGCGCCGCTGTGGCTGGTGCTGGCGGTCACCGCCCTCGTCGCGGGCTCGGTCGGGTGGTTCGTGGGCCGGCGCCGGCTGAAGCGGGCCGCGAAGGGCTGACCGCTGCCGGGAGGGTGCCCACGGTGAAGGGCCGACCGCTGCCGGGAGGGTGCCCACGGTGAAGGGCCGACCGCTGCCGGGACGGCGCCCACGGTGAAGGGTTGACCACTGCCGGGACTGTGCCCACGGGCCGGGGCCGGCGGTGAAGGGGTTGACCGGGCGTCAGGCCGGTGGGTCGAGTTCCGCGGGGTCCGCTTCGGTCGCCGCGCGGACGGCTGCCATGGCCGCCAGCTCGTTCGGCACCCGGGGTCCGGCGCCGATCCCCAGGAAGCCGCCCTCGTCGTTGGCGTCCGCGACCACGGTGGCGATCTCCAGCAGGAAGGCGCGGAAGTCCGCCAGCTCGCCGGGCGCGGTGCGGGCCACGATCGCGGTGGCCGCGCGGATGGTCGCCAGCGCCGGTCCCGCGTACTCGGCGTAGCGGGTGTTCGCGTGCAGTCCGGTCTCGAAGGTGGAGGCCGCCGCGAGTTCGCGCAGGAACCGGCGCTGTCCGCTGATCCCGGTCTCGCGCAGCAACTGGACCAGCGCGGAGATCTCCTCGGGATCGGCGATGCCCTCGGCCAGCGCGACCAGGACCCCGGCCGCCATCAGGGCGCGGCCCAGGGTCTCCCACTCCTCCGGGGTGAAGTCCAACTCGCCCGGGCCGTCCGCGTTCTGACTGGTCCGCAGGATCTGGAAGCCCACCTCGGCGAGGATCGCGGGCAGTCGGCGGACGGCCGCCAGAGCGCGGTCCCGGTCCGCGGCGCCGAGGTCCTCCCAGGGCACCGGGCGCTGGCCGGGCAGCTGCCCGGCGTCGAGGGTCTGCTGCTGGCGGTGCTCCAGCCGGGCCAGCGCCTCGGTCTCCTCCTCGCTGAAGGCGACCAGGCTGACCGGCTCGGCGCTCGGGACCATCAGGCACCCGATCTCGGCCAGTCGGTCGCCCAGGCGGCGCGCCTGGACCCGCTTGGCCGCGCGCACCTCCTCGGGCAGCTCGGTCCAGGGCGGCGCCTGCGGGCCCGGGCCGGCGACCGACTGCCGACTCTCGTACACCGCACGGGCCAGTTGGCGGGTGACCTGGGCGCTCGTGTAGTCGGCCAGGCTCTCGATCACCCGGTCCTGGGCGACCAGCCGGGCCTTCATCCGGCGGCACTCGTGCAGGATCGCCTCGGCGTCCAGCAGGGTCTGCTCGGAGCGGCGGTCGGCGGCCTGGCCGAGCACGTCCTGGCCGACCATGATCACGATCATGAAGAGCAGCTGCGCCAGCGTCGACAGGAAGCTCATGAAGGCGAACGGGTACGGGTCGAAGCGCTGCACGCCCAGGGCCGACAGGCCGATCCAGAGCAGCTGGGTGACGGCGGCCAGGTAGAACGCCCACATGCTGCCCAGCCGGGTGGTGAGCCAGGCGGCGATCCGGCCGTTCAGGGTGGTCAGCTGGTCCACCGCCTGCGGCGGCCGCTGCACCCGGTGGCGTTCGATCCACGGGTGCGGGCTGGACTCCAGCAGGCTCATCCCGCGGCCGAGCATCCGGTCGTGGCGGTCGAGGTGCTCCTGCAGGTCGGCGACCCGCTCGAAGATCGTCTCGGCGCTCTCGTAGGTCTGCACCGAGCGGCGGTCGGCGGCCATCCCGAGCACCCGCTGGCCGACCAGGATGGCCAGGCAGAGCGCGAGTTGGACCACGTTGTCGAGGAAGAGCAGGAAGCCGAACGGGTAGGGGTCGACCTGGTGCAGCGGGCCGACCGTGGCCAGCACCATCCAGCAGGCGAAGACGGCCAGCACCACGTAGAGGGCGGGCATCGAGCCGACCACCCGGGTCAGGGCGGCCGCCATCGCGCCGTTGATCCCGATCCGTTCGTCGGCGCGGGTGACCGGGGTGGCCACCGGGGACTGCTGCGGCGGATCCGTCACCGTACCGGCTGTGCTCACTCGCGCTCCCCCTCGCCCGGTCCCGTCGCACCTGTCCCGAACATGATCACATACGGAGGACCGGTGGGTGGCCCGGGTTCCGCACCGGAGCCCACTCCTGACGGGTTGTTGACGGGGCGCCAGGTCCCGCACGGGGCACGGCGTGCGGGTGGGGCGCGGTGTGCGTGCGGCCGGGGCACGCGGACGGCCCCGGGGGTGGGCGGCCCCGGGCGGGCGGTCCCGGGTACCCGGCCCGCGGTGTCGGTGGCTGCCGGTAGCGTGGGGCGGATGGACGAGCAGGCGGGATGGACGGCGCACGGGCTGCACTGGCACGGCGGTCGGCCCTACCTCAGCGCGCGGTGCGGGGACCGCGGGTTCGAGCGGGTACTGGCGGCGGGGGAGCGGATCGGCTGGGTGCTGGCGGGGCCGCGGCAGTGCACCGGGGTGTGGTTGCCCGGGGAGCCGGAACGCCGGGCCTGTCCGCACCGGGCCACCATCGAGCCGGACGGTGCCGCCGTGCAGTGCCCCGCCTGCCAGGCCGCCGACCGCGGGCTGGCGCTGGCCCGGGACCAGATCGTGGACGACGGGCGCACCTACCGGCTCTACCTCGCCTGGCTCGGCACCGGCCTGCTCAAGGTCGGCCTGACCGCCGAGCAGCGCGGCACCAGCCGGCTGCTGGAGCAGGGCGCACTGGCCTTCACCTTCCTCGCCCGGGGTTCGCTGCCGGGCATCCGCCGGGCCGAACTGACGCTCTCGGGAGCGGGGTTGGCCCGGGAGCGGTTCCGCAGCACGGCCAAGACGGCCGGCTGGTGGGGACTGCCCCCGGCGGCCACGCGGTCCGCGGAGCTGGCCGCGCTGCGGGCGCGGGCCCTGCCGCTGCTGGGCGAGCACGGGATCGAGCTGTTCCCGGGCGGGGAGATCGCGGACCACGTCCCGCTGTTCGGCCTCGCCGACGGTGCACCCGCCGAGTACCTGGAGGTGGCGGGCCTGTCCGACGGCGCGGTGCTGACCGGCGTGGCCCGCGCCCCGATCGGCCGCCACCTCTTCCTGGACCAACCGGCGGGCCCGCCGCTGCTGCTGGACACCCGGCGCCTGGCGGGCTGGCGGATCGGCGCGACCGACACGGCGTCGGCCGACGGACTGCGGCTGAAGCGGTGCACCGAGCCGGTGGGCAGCCAGGAGGCGCTGTTCTAGCGGGTGCACCCCGGAGCGGGGAGCACCCGGCCAGAACCGAGGAGGCGTCAGGCGCCCAGGCGCACCACGTACTTGCCGAGGCCGGTGCCGTCCGCCATCCGGTCGTGCGCGGCCGGGACGTCGGCGAGGTCGGCCAGTTCGGTGACCGGGAGGTCGACCCCGCCCCGGGCCAGCAGGTCGAGGACCCGGGAGACGGCGCGCGCGACCTTGGCGGGCGCGCCGAGGGTCAGGCCGCGGTGGCTGTAGCCGGTGATGGACAGGTTGCCGGCGAACAGCCGCCCGACCGGGGGCAGCGCGTCCACCGCGCCGCCACCCGCGTTGCCGAAGAGCACGATCCGGGCGCCGGTGGCCGCGAGGTCGAGGTCCAGCTCCAGGGCGGTGGTGCCCAGCGGGTCCAGGATCAGGTCGGCGCCCCGCCCGTCGGTGGCCGCCAGCACCGCCTCGCGCAGCTCGGGTCCGCGGGCGAAGGCGGCGTCGTAGCCGGCCTTGACCGCCTCCGCCGCCTTCTCGGGCCGCCCGACCGTGCCGATCAGCCGTCCGCCGCCGAGTTGCGGCACCACCTGGGCGACGGCGCTGCCGATGCCGCCACCGGCCGAGTGGACGAGCACCGTGTCCCCGGCGGTGAACCGGCCCGACTCGGTGAGCAGCAGCATCGCGGTGGCCAGGCCGAGCGGGGCGGCGGCCGCCTGGCGCAGGTCCACGCCGTCGGGCAGGGCGACGGTGAGCGCCGCCTCCGCGAGCGCCACCTCCGCCATCCCGCCGTCCGCCGTGGCGGCCACCACCCGGTCGCCCACCGCGAAGCCGGTCACGCCCTCGCCCAGCGCCCGGACCGTGCCCGCCACCTCCTTGCCGGGCCGGTGGGGCCAGCTCGCCACGTAGCCCGGGTCGCCCCGACGGGCCATCACGTCCACGAAGTTGAGGCCCGCGTAGGCCACCTGGACGGTCACCTGGCCCGGTCCGGGGCGCGGCTCGTCGACCTCGGCGACCCGCGAGTTCTCCGATCCGCCCGGGGCGGTCATGACCAGTGCGCGCATGTCGAGCTCCCCTCTCGCTCTCGCTAGGATGTCCGTGGAACCATGTTCTACGAACATCGAAAGAGATATCACGCCCCCGGGCAGTTGTCGATCACCCTCAACCGCCCTTGATCACCCTCAACCGCCCTCGACCAACCTCGATCAATCCCAGGAGGTCGGCTCCGTGTCCCGCACCAACCGCCGCGCGCTCACCCACCCCGTGACCGAGGAGATCGACCTGCTCGACGTGCTGCACGCGCTCTCCGACCCGACCCGGATGACCATCGTGCGCACCCTCGCCGCCGAGCCCGAACGCGCCTGCGGCACCTTCCCGGTGGACGTGGCGCCGTCCACCCTCAGCCACCACTTCAAGGTGCTTCGCGAGTCGGGCCTGATCCGCCAGCGCGAGGAGGTCAACCGGCGGATGTCGATGCTGCGCGCGGACGACCTCCAGGCCCGCTTCCCCGGCCTGCTCGCCACCGTGCTCGCCGCCTGGGACCGCACCGCCGGCCCGGTCAGCCCGTGAGCACCACGAGCTGCCGGGTGGCCCGGGTCATCGCCACGTAGCGGTCCACCGCGCCCCCGGTCCCCGCGCCGAAGCGCTCCGGCTCCACCAGCACCACCAGGTCGAACTCCAGCCCCTTCGACAGCTGCGGGGTCAGCGAACGGACCCGGGCGGTCCCGGGGAAGTCCGGCGCGCCGATGACGCAGCCGATCCCCTCCGGGTGCGCCGCCAGCCAGTCGGCCAGCACCGCGTCCAGCTCCGCCACCGCGCCGCGGCGCACCGGGATCCCGTTGGCGCGGATCGACCGCGGCACGTTGGCGTCCGGCAGCACGGCCCGGATCACCGGCTCCGCCACGGCCATGACCTCCTGCGGCGTGCGGTAGTTGACGGTCAGCCGGGAGACCCGCGACCGGTCCAGGCCGACCCGGGCGAGCCGCTCCTGCCAGGACTCGGCGAACCCGTGCCGGGCCTGCGCCCGGTCGCCGACGACGGTGAAGCTGCGGGACGGGCAGCGCAGCAGCAGCATCTGCCACTGCGCGTCGGTCAGCTCCTGCGCCTCGTCCACCACGATGTGCGCGAACGGGCCGGCCAGCCCGTCGGCGTCGGTGGCGGGCAGCGCCGCGTCGTCCACCAGGCTGTCCTGCAGGTCCTGCCCGCGCAGCATGGTGACCACGCCCTCGCCGTCGTCGTCCGCGTCCAGCAGGTCCTTGATCACGTCGGCCATCCGGGCCCGCTCCGCGGCCTCGGCGGCCTGCTGCCGGCGGCGCCGCCGGGCCAGGTCCGGATCGCCGAGCCGGTGGCGGGCGGCGTCCAGCAGCGGCAGGTCGCAGTCGGTCCAGGCGGTGGCGTCGGCGCGCTGCAGCAGGCGCACCTCCTCCGGGCCCAGCCAGGGCGCGCACCGGCGCAGGTAGGCCGGCACGGTCCACAGGTCCGACACCACGTCGGCCGCCTCCAGCAGCGGCCAGGCCCGGTTGAGCCGCTCGACCAGTTCGCCGTCCTGGAGCAGCGACCGGCGGAACAGCTCCGGCGGGACCTCCTCATTGCCCAGCTGGTCGTAGAGCAGCGCCACCAGCTCGTCCCAGATCTGCCCGCGCGCCTCGTTGTGCGGGGTGCCGGGCTCCGGCGCGTCGAACACGGCGGCCCAGTCCGCCGCACTCACCCACAGGTCGTCCCAGTGCGTGGTGGCCACCATGCCCTCGGTCGGCGGCTCCTCGTAGAGGGCGACCGCCTTCTCGACCGCCTGCGTCACCATGTCCACCGAGGACTTCAGCCGGGCCACCCGCGGGTCGGTCTCGACCCCGGCCGCGGCGCCCTCGGCGACCAGGTCGCGCACCGTGCAGGTCCGCACCCCGTCCTCGCCCAGGCCGGGCAGCACGTCCGCCACGTAGTTCAGGTACGGCTGGTGCGGGCCGACGAAGAGCACACCGCCCCGGCGGTGGCCCAGGCGCGGGTCGGCGTGCAGCAGGTAGGCGGAGCGGTGCAGCGCCACCACCGTCTTGCCGGTGCCGGGGCCGCCGTCCACCACCAGGGCGCCGCGCGAGCCCGCCCGGATGATCGCGTCCTGGTCCGCCTGGATGGTGGCCAGCACGTCGCGCATCCGCGCAGAGCGGTCGGCGCCCAGGCTCGCGATGAAGGCGGACTGGTCGTCCAGTGCGGCGTGCCCGGTCAGGCCGTCCGGGGTGAAGACCTCGTCCCAGTAGTCGCCGACCCGGCCGCGGGTCCAGCGGTAGCGGCGGCGGCTGGCCAGGCCCATCGGGTGCGCGTGGGTGGCCGCGAAGAACGGCTCGGCGGCCGGCGAGCGCCAGTCGAGCAGCAGGCGGCGGCCGGTGGTGTCGGTCAGGCCGAGCCGGCCGATGTACACCGGCTCCGGGTCCTCGGTGCTGACGACGTGTCCGAGGCAGAGGTCCAGGCCGAAGCGGCGCAGCGCGCGCAGCCGGCCGGTCAGCCGGTGGATCTCCACGTCCCGGTCCATCGCCGCCCGGCCGGGGCCGCCCGGTGCCCGGCGCAGCTCGTCCAGCTGCTCGGAGAGCTCGGCGATCGCCTGCTCCAGGGCCGCGCCGACGGCGGCGAAGTGCTGCTCGTCGCGGGCGATCAGGGCCGGGTCGGCCTTGGCGGACAGGCGCTCGGGCAGGTCGAAGGCGCTGCTCGGCGCGGGCGTGGTGGTGCGACGGGCCGTGGTGGGGGAGGTGGTGGGTCGGGGGGTCATGGGCATCCGCTCCGTTCTGAGGCCGCTGCCGCTGTGCACCGGTCCGGGCCTCGGCCAGCGATTGTGCGCCACCACCAGGGCCTTGCCGCAAGGCCCCCCTTGCGCTATACGTTAGATATGGCGGAGAGTGCGTTCTCCTCGATCGCCTGGCTTCTCACCCGCCGCGCCACCGCCGCGCCGCGCACCCGTCGGGGTCCCCGGCCCGGGCCCGCCGTGTCCGTCGTCGGCCTGACGCACCTTCGGGCAGGAACCGGAGAAGCCCAAGGGACGACCGGCCTTGATCGGCTGGATGTGTGATCGCTAACATGCGCGTCATGAGCCAGCAGACCCCCACCGTGCACGCCGTCGGGACGGACACCCTGCCCGACGGGCGGACCTCGACCCGTTGGCTGCTGGCGGCCCCCGACGGGCTGACCGTCGAACTGCACGACTTCGGCGCGCGGTTGCACGCGGTGCGCGCTCCCGACCGGGCGGGGCGGCTGGACGACGTCCTGCTCGGCCCCGTCGGCTGGGACCAGTTCTTCGGCGAGGGCGCCTACTTCGGCTCCACCGTCGGGCGGTACGGGAACCGGATCGCGGGTGGCCGGCTGCGGATCGGCGGGACCGAGTACCAGCTGGCCACCCAGGCGGGCGGCCACACCCTGCACGGCGGCCCGGACGGGTTCGCGACCCGCGTCTGGACCGGCGAGCCGCTGCAGTCGGCCGACCGGGCCGGTGTGGTCTTCCGGCTGACCAGCCCGGACGGTGATCAGGGCTTCCCCGGCACGCTCGACGTCGAGGTCAGCTACCTGCTGTCCGCCGACGGTGAGTTGGCCATCCACTACGCGGCCGTCAGCGACGCGCCGACGGTGGTCAACCTGACCAACCACGCCTACGTCAACCTGGGCGGACCGGCCTCGCGCACCGTGGCCGACCACCTGCTGCGGGTTGCCGCCGAGCAGTACCTCCCGGTGGACCCGGGCATGATCCCGCTCGGCCCGCCGGCCCCGGTGGCCGGTACGCCCTTCGACCTCGCCGAACCGACCCGGCTGGGCGACCGGTTGGACCTGGACCACCCGCAACTCCTGCTGGCCGGCGGCGGCTTCGACCACACCTGGGTGCTGCCCACGGCGGCCGGCGAGGAACTGCGCCCGGTGGCCGTGCTGGACCACCCGCCCACCGGGCGGCGGTTGGAGGTCCGCACCACCGAACCCGGTCTGCAGGTCTACACCGCCAACCACTTCGACGGGTCCATCGGCCCGGCCGGCGCCGGGTACGGGCGGCACGCCGGCGTCGCGCTGGAGACCCAGCACTACCCCGACTCGCCCAACCGGGACGCCTACCCGACCACGCTGGTGGCGGCCGGCGAGCGGTACCGGTCCACCACCGTCTACCGCTTCGGCGTGCAGGGGTAGCGCCGGGCCGGCGCCGGTCACCGGTAGGTGAGCTCGGACAGCTCTCGGGCCATCCGCCGCCGGAAGGCGGGGGTGCGCCCGAGCACCGGGAGCACGGCGTTGCGCAGCAGCCGCCGGGCGCCGGTGGCGGTCGCGATCCGGGTCATCCGGTCGGTGAAGGCCACCACCCGCACCGCGACCGGCCGGCGGTGCTGCTCGAACGCGTCCAGGGTGCCCTCGGCGAACGCCCGGCCGAGCCCGTAGGCGTCCTGGATCCCGGTGTTCATGCCCTGGCCGCCGGCCGGGCTGTGCACGTGGGCGGCGTCCCCGATGACGAAGACGCGCCCGGCCCGGTACCGGTCGGCGACCCGGTGGTGCACGCGGAACCGCGAGGACCAGACCAGCTCGTGCACCCGGGCCTGGCCCGGTGCGCGCTCCGCCAGCAGGCGGCGCACCTCGGCCAGGTCGGGCGCGGCCGGGGCCCGGTCCACCACCGCGACCACCCGGTAGATGTCGCCCGGCAGCGGAGCGACCAGCAGGACGCCGTCCGTCCCGAGCAGCACGCCGACCTCCGCCCGCCCCGGCGCCCAGTCCATCCGCACGTCGGCGAGCACGAAGGACTCGTCGTAGCCGGCGCCGGTGAAGCCGATCCCGGCCGCCTCCCGGACCGCGCTGTGCATCCCGTCCGCGCCCACCGCGTAGGCGGCGCGCAGCTGTTCGCCGGTGGTCATGGTCAGCGTGACCCCGTCGGCGTCCTGGACCAGGCCCGCCACCTGGTACGGGCGGTGCACGGTGCCGCCGAGCTCGGTCAGGCGGTCCAGCAGCACCTGCTCGGTGCTGGACTGCGGGGTGAGCAGCGCGAACGGGTAGTCGGTCGGCAGTTCGGCGAAGGAGAGCCGGAGCAGGGCACGGGCGCCGTCGCGGACCGCGAACCGGTCCAGCCGCAGGCCGGTGGCGATCAACTGCTCCGCGGCGCCGAGCTGGGCCAGCACCTCGAGGGTGCGGGCGTGCACGACCCCGGCCCGCGAGGTGTTGGCCCCCTCGGCGAGCCGGTCGAGCAGCACGAAGTCGATGCCGGCCCGGGCGAGGCCGACGGCGAGGGCGAGTCCGGTCGGTCCGGCGCCCACGACGGCGACGGTGGTGGACGGCGGAAGCGCGGTGCTGGTCATGGTGGAGCCCCCTTCGAGCCGATGCCAACGAGTGTTGGCCAACGCTTGACGGCCATGGTGACTCCCTTCTGACGACACGTCAACAGGTGTTGGCCAACACTTGTTGGCCTATGCTGGTTCCATGACGACCAGTGAGGAAACGACCGCCGGCCCGGCCGCCCGCAGATCCGGCGACGACACGCGGGCCGCGATCCTGCGCAGCGCCCGGGACCTGTTCGCCGCTCAGGGCTACGAGCGCACCACCATCCGCGCGGTCGGTGCGGCCGCCGGCATCGACCCCTCGATGGTGATGCGCTACTTCGGCAGCAAGGAGCGGCTCTTCGAGACCGCGCTCGCCGTCGACCTGCGGCTCCCCGACTTCACGTCGGTGCCGCGCGCCGAGCTGCCCGAGGCCGTGGTGCGCCACTTCCTGGAACGCTGGGAGGCCGCGCCGGCCGACGACCCGCTTCTGATCATGCTGCGCTCGGCCGTGACCAACGAGCGGGCTGCCGAGCGCCTGCACGAGGCCTTCGCGCAGCAGGTGGTCCCGGCGCTGACCGCCGCCCTGGGCCCGGAGGCGGTCGCGCGGGTGGCCGGGGTGATGTCGGCCCAGTTGCTGGGCCTGGCGGTCGTCCGCTACCTGGTCCGGCTGCCGGCGGTGGCGGCGCTGCCGCCGGAGGAGTTGCTCGCCCGCCTGGTCCCGGCCGTGCGGGCGACGCTGGAGGGGTGAGCAGGTCCGTCGCGCCCGGACGCCGGCCCGCCCGGTGGTCGTGCGGCGGTGGATGACGGTGCGTCAGTAGGCGGCCCAGCGGGACTTCGCCTCGGCCCGCTCCAGCAGCGTGCCGCCCGACTCGGCGCGCTCCCTGGCGAGTTCGGCGGCGATGCTGAACGGGGGTGCGGCGCCCGGGCCCCGACCCGCGTGGCGGAGGATCCCCTCGACCAGGTCGCGGGCCACGCCGAGGCGCGGGTGCCGGGCGTGCACCGCCGCGCCCTCGGCGTCGGTGATCGGGTCGGTGCCGAGTCCGAGGTCGGCCGCGATCCCCGCCCGGGTCAACAGGGCGAGCGGGCCGCGCCGTTCGGCCAGGCCCGGCGAGGCGTGCAGCGCGATCGCCTCCCAGACCTGGTCCACCGCGCCGGCGCCGTACCCGAGCCCGGTGAGGAACTCGGCCGCCCGGTCGGCGCCTTCGACCTCGAACCGCTGCGCCCCGGGAGCATCGGGGGACAGGCCCAGGTCGTGCAGGACACAGGCGTGGAAGAGCAGTTCGGGATCGAATTCACCGGCTGCGGCGAGACCGCGGCGCTCGGCGAGCAGGACGGCGAACAGGTAGCTGCGGATGCTGTGGTGGGCCGCAGGCGCGCTGATCCGTTCCCGCACCAGCGCCAACGCGGCGGTCGCGGCAGGGGAGTCGGGCAGTGCGGGCAGCGCCGCGGGGGAGTGGGTGGGATGCATGGCCACGACGCTAGGCGGGGCCAGCCGGAGGCGGGCAGTGGCACCCGTGCCAGGCATCGCTAGGATCGTGCCATGAACCGCCGATCCCACCGCGTGGTCGTCCTCGCCCTGCCGGAGGTGCTCGCGCTCGACCTGGGCATCCCGGTGCAGGTGTACGGCAGTTGGCCCGACAGCCCCTACCGGCTGACGGTCTGCGGCGAGCAGCCCGGTCCGGTCCCGGTGCACGCCGGGCCGGCGCTGCTGGTGGAGCACGGGCTCGCCGCACTGGCGGCGGCGGACACCGTGATCGTGCCCGGCCGGGCCACCCTGGAGCCGCCCTCGCCGGGCGTCCTCGCCGCGCTCGCCGGAGCCGCCGCGCGCGGCGCCCGGATGGTGTCGATCTGCACGGGCGCCTTCGCGCTGGCCGCAGCCGGCCTGCTGGACGGCCGCCGGGCCACCACGCACTGGGAGCACGCCGAGCGGCTCGCCCGCGACCATCCGCAGGTGGAGGTGGATCCGCGGGTGCTGTACGTCGACGAGGGCCAGGTGCTCACCTCCGCCGGCGTCGCGGCCGGCCTGGACCTGTGCCTGTACCTGGTGCGCCGCGACCACGGCGCACAGGTGGCCAATCAGCGGGCCCGAGCCCTGGTGGCCGCTCCGCAACGCAGTGGTGGGCAGGCGCAGTTCGTGCAGCACGCACCCGTGCGCGGGCGACCCGGGCCGGCTCTGGCCGAACTGTGCGAGTGGGCGGTGGCCCACCTGCACGAGCCGCTCACGGTCGACGACCTGGCCCGCCGGGGCGCGGTGTCGCGGCGCACCCTGGTCCGCCGGTTCCACCAGGAGACCGGGCAGCCGCCGATGCGCTGGCTGCTCCGGGCCCGGCTGGACCGGGCACGCGAACTGCTGGAGACCACCGCGCTGCCGGTGACGGCCGTCGCGCGCCGGGTCGGCCTCGGGACGGCGGCCAACCTGCGGGCCCAGTTCCACCAGCACCTGGCCACCTCGCCGAGCGGCTACCGGGCCACCTTCCGGCACGGCGGCGAGCCCGGCGACCAAACCGCTTGACGGGCCGTCGGCGGACGGGATTGGCTCGGGGCATGTCCGACCCGATCTTCACCCAGCCGCAGGACGACGGGGCGCTCGCCGACTGGCAGTACGTCCACAACGAGATCATCCCCACCGACCCGCTCACGCTCGACGAGGTGCGCGAGCGCGCCGGGCGCAACCACCTGGAAGTGGTGTACCTGGACGGCGTGGTGGTGGGGTGCAGCACCGTCCGCCCGCCCACGGGCGAGAGCCCCGGCACCGCGACCGTGATCGCCCGGATCCTCCCCGCCCACCGGCGCCGGGGCCTGGGCGAGCAGCTCTACCGGCGCGGGCTGGCCCGGGCCCGGGAGTGCGGGGCGACGGTGGTGGAGACCGTCGTGCTGGTGTCCAACGAGGACGGCCTGCGGTTCGCCGAGCGCCACGGATTCGTGGAGTTCGACCGCTACGCGCTGCCCGGCGACACCGTCGCGTACGCGGACCTGCGGCTCGCCTGACGCGCTCGCGCCCCCGCGGGCCGGGTGCGACCTGCGGGGGCGCCGGGCCCGCCCGGTCAGCGGACGACGTCGAAGACCTGCTTCTGCAGACCGTTGGCGTAGGCCTCGTGCTCGACCAGCTTCAGCTTCTGGGTGTCCTTGTCCGTGCTGCTGAACAGCCGCTTGCCGGCGCCGAGCAGCAGCGGGAAGACGAGCAGGTGGTAGCGGTCGATCAGACCGGCGTCGGACAGGGCGTGGTTGAGCGCGGCGCTGCCGTGGACGATGATCGGGCCGCCCTCGGTCTCCTTGAGCGCGGCGACCTCGTCGAGCGAGCGCAGGATCGTGGTGTCGCCCCAGTTCGACACCAGGTCGGCGTCGGTGAGGGTGGTGGAGACGACGTACTTCGGCATCGCGTTGTACCGGGCGAAGTCCGCCATGTCCGGCCAGACCGGGCTGAACGCCTGGTAGCTGACCCGGCCCAGGAGCATCGCGGCGGCCTCCTCCTGCTCCCGCCCCTTGATCTCGAAGGCCTCGGGCAGGAACTCCACCTCCTTGAAGGTCCAGCCGGCGTTGCGGTAGCCCTCCTCGCCGCCGGGGGAGTCGACGACGCCGTCGAGCGAGACGAAGGCGGTGCTGATCAGGGTGCGCATGGGTGACTCCTGGTGAGGTGGTTCGTCAGGTGGGGACGAGGGCGATCAGTCGGCGTGGTGGCCCGTCGGCCTGAGGGTCCGTCAGGCGTAGAGGCCGGTCAGCCACTGCTGCCAGGCGGCCTCGGCCCCCTCCGGCGCCCGGCCGAAGAGGTGGTGGCCCAGCAGGGCGAGGCCCGGACCGTGGTGGAAGGAGTAGATCCCGTCGGCGGTGCGGATCTGCAGGTGCTCCTGGTCGGACCAGGTCACCTCGCCGTCCAGCGCCGGCAGGCCGGCCGGCTCGACCTGGACCGGGTGGCCGACGGCCGGCGTGACCGGTAGCGCGAGCCCGCGGGCGAGGGCGGCGCCGAGCTGCTGCGGGGACTGTCCGGCAGGCATGGTCATCGCGAAGACCGGGACCGCGATCCGGCCGGGGAAGTGGGTCAGGTACTCGGCGAGGGTGTGCAGGTGGAACGGCCAGCCGCGCCGCAGCGCGTCGTACTCGTCCTGCCAGTCGTCCCCGAGCAGGCCGCTGTGCACCAGGCGGAGCACGGTGCTGCCGCCCTCGCGCCCCTCGATCAGGTACTCGAAGGCCATGAAGCGGCCGTCCTCGCCGGTGGCCGTGCGGGTGGCGAAGCGCTTGCCGGGCTCGTAGCCGGTGACCACCGCCTCCGCCCGGTGGCCGCCGGTCTCCATGGCGGCGACGCCGCCCTCGCGCGGGTCGACCTCGTTGCGGCCCATGAACCAGGAGTCGATGCCCGGTCCGGTCGCGATGGCCTCCCAGACCTGCTCGGGGTCGGCCGGCAGGGCGGTCCGCAGCTCGATCTCGAAGGGGTGTGTCATGGTCGCTCGTCCTGTTCTGGTGCGGGCCGGTCCGGTGCGGGTGCGGGCGTCCCGGTCTGCGGGGCGGAGCCGGCGGAGGCGGTCGGGACCTGGTGCAGCCCGACGACCACCCGGTGGGTGCGGCCGCCGGGGGCGGACTCGTCGTGGTAGCGGCCGACCAGGGCGGCCACGGACTGGGCCAGCTCCTCGGCGAAGGCCGCGCGGTCGGCCGCGTCGGCGAACCGCACCTGCGCGTCGATGCCGAAGGTGGCCACCCGCCGCCCGGCCCGGGAGGCACCGGTCAGCAGCGACCCCACCTCCTGCACCAGCCGCGAGCCCAGCGCCAGCAGCCAGCGGGCCGAGAGCTGGTCCGGCGAACGCGCCGGGTCCGGACTGACGGCGGCGAGCACGCTGGGCGAGATCACGTAGGAGGCCGCGGTGGCGCGGAACACCCGCTCGGTGACGTTGCCCTTGCGGCGTTCCTCGACGAGCTCGACCAGGCGGTGCCGCTCCAACTCCTTCAGGTGGTAGTTGACCTTCTGCCGGGGCAACCCGAGGCGGGTGGCCAGCATGGCGGCCGAGCCGGGCTCGGCCAGGGCGGCGAGGATCCGGGACCGTATCGGGTCCAGGGTGGCCTCGGCCGCAGCGGGTTCTTCGATCACGGCGACGTCCAGCACGCTTCCAGCATCTGACCGACAAGAAAAATTGTCAAGGAAGGAATGGTTGTCGGTGGGCCGGTCGGACGAACGGGGAGCGTGTTCGTGTTCGGCTCGGCGCGGCTCCGTTCGTGGCGGACGGGCAGGCGCAGCGACGGGAACGCGAGCGCCCCGACCGGGACGCCTGGGGGTAGTGCGGCCGCAGGTCGCCGGTCAGGGCGCGGGGCAGCGGGACCCGGGCGTCACCGGGGTCAGCCGGCCGGGGCCGGGTGCGCGGCCGTGCAGCGGGGGCGGGCGACCAGGAGCACCGCGTCGTCGTTGAACCGGTCGGTGCCGGTGGCGAAGTGGGCCCGCAGCGCCGGCAGCAACGCGGCGCTCAGCTCGGCGAGGCGGGGGTCGCCGGTGTTCCAGAACGCGGCGAGCACCTGCGCCGCCGCTGCGGCCTTGGCCTCGGCGCCGGCCTCGGGGAAGACCACGTCGACCCGGGCCCGGGTGAAGGAGACGTCCGCGAAGCCGCGTTCGGCCAGGATCGCGGCCGCACGGCTGAGCAGGTAGCCCTGGTGGTCCCGGGGTTCGCCCAGCAGGTCGGCGCAGGTGCGGTTCCACAGTGCGATCAGCTCGTTGTCCGGCGCGCCCTGCACGAGCACCACCTTGGCCTCCGGGTGGCTGCGGTCCACCACCCGGGCCAGTTCCGCGACCGCCCGGTCCGGGTCGTCGCAGTAGTGCAGCACCCAGGTCGCGACGCCGGCGTCGAACCCGCCGTCGGAGAAGGGCAGTTCCTCGGCCCGCCCGGGCAGCACCCGGACGCCCCGGTCGGCCAGTGGACGCATGGCGGCCTCCCGGGCGGCGTGCGGCTCGATGGTGGTGACCCGGCCGATCCGCTCGGCGATCTCGCGCACCACGGCACCGGTGCCACCGCCGACGTCCAGCACCTGGGAGTTGCGGTCCAGCAGGTCGACGACCAGGGCGACGTCGTGCCGCTCGAACCGGGCCTCCATGTCCGACCAGCCCGTCTCGCTCAGCTCGTGCGGACCGCGGTGACCGGCGGGCAGCGGGTAGGGGCCGGCCAGCGCGTGCGCGGGAGCCGGCGGACCGCCGGGCTTGACCGCGTAGACGAACAGGTGCTCCTCCTCGCCCATGCCGGGGAAGTCCGGGTAGAAGACACTGAGTTGCTCGTGCACGACGTCAAGCCCGACGGATTCCAGCACCTTCCGGAACATCTCGGCGGGGTAGCTGGTGCAGTGCACCCGCTGGCCCATCCAGGTGAGCTCGGCCTCCTCCCCGTCGAACGGCACGGTGGCGAGGACGAACAGGCCGCCCGGCACCAGCCAGTCGGCGATCCGGGCGAGTGTCTCGTCCAGGTCCGAGCGCCGCATCTGCAGCAGCGGGAAGAACGCGGTGATCGCGTCCCAGCTCCCCGGTGCCTCCGCGAGGTCGCGGACGTCGGCCAGCTGGAACCGGGCGCCCGGCACCTGACTGCGGGCCAGGTCGACCATGGTCTGCGACACGTCGCACCCGGTCACCCGGTGGCCGGCCGCAGTGAGCCGCTCGGCCGTCGGCCGGCCGGTGCCCGAGCCGATGTCGAGCACCCGCGCCGCCTCCGGCAGACGGGCCAGCAGCCAGGTGATCGCGGCCAGTTGCTCGGGCAGGTGGGCGTAGGTGTCCTCGTACGTCTTGCCCAGGACGTCGAACGGCCGGGCGGCGGCCTGCGCGGAGCCCGGGAGCGGGGCGGTCGGGTGGGTGATCGTCGGCGGGGCGGCGGGCTCGGGAGTCATCGGCGGGTGTTCCTGTGTCGAGTGCGGGATCGAGAAGTCGGAGGGACATTACACTGCGACATCACGCAAGCACCGAGAGTCGTCAATCCTGTGATCGAACGCGTCGAGGCCGCGGCTCGACGGACCCCGGTGTGCCGACCCCGGCTCGCCCCGGCCGGGCGGCACCGGTCCGACGTGGATCGGGCGAAGCGGGCGGGTGGCTGGGGCCGGCGGCGGGTCGGGGCGGGGCTGCGGTCGGGGCCGGGCGGCGGGGGAGCGGCGGCACCGGTCGGGTGGGTCGCCGTGCGACCGGGGCCCTGTCTCGGGAGCTGCACCGAGGTCAGGTCCGGCCGGGCTTCGCCCGGGTGTGCGCGCGGGGGTCCGGCTCGGGAGCGCGCTCCGAGTCGGACGGGGCGCGTGGCGCGGCACTGCGCGCCGGACCAGGCGCGCCGGGCTCAGGGCCCGGCGGCGGTCGGCGGACGCAGGTCACGATGACCGGCCAGCCCGGCGACCGCAGCTCGTTCTCCTCGGCGCACTGGTCGGTGGTGAAGCCGGCGGCGTAGGCGGCGCTCCATGTGGTGCGACGGGCCGACTGATTCGCGCCAGCTGACATCAGTCCGCGGCCGTCGAGCCGGTTCCCGACCGCCGTCGAGCCTGTCCCGAGCCGGGACCGGCGGCGGGCGCGGGCGTCAACGGTCGGTCAGCTCCGCCGGATCGGCCTCGGCCTCGCCGACGACGTCGCGCCGCTCGGTCAGCAGCTCGGCGAGGCTCAGCGAGCTCGCCGTGGTGAACGGGTGCCGACGCACGCGTGCCCCGTCCAGGGCGTGCGCGGCGACCGGTGCCGTCAGGCCGAGCGCGGCGATCACGCCGTCGACCAGCGGTGCCGTCGGCATGCCCGTGCCGAGCTTCGCGGGTGCTGCTGCGGCAAGGGCGGTCAGCCGGGCGGTCGCCGCGTCGTCCAGTTCGTCGCGCGCCGCGGTGACCGCCCGGACGAACCGGTTCACGCCCCACACGACGAAGGTGAGCCGCTGCGTTCCGGTCGCCACCTCGACCCGGCTGGCGATGCCCTCGGAGACGTCCGCCACGTGTTCCACGGTCGGCAGCAGGATGCTGAACCGGCCGCGCAACCGGTTGAACGCGTGCGCGTTGAAGACGAGTCGGTAGTTCGTGAGGTGCAGGCGCCCGCCGATCGCCTCCAGGCCGGACATGCTGCCGAGCCGGTGGTCGAAGGCGAACCGGGTGAGCCCCGCCTCGTCGACGTCGATGACCGCATTGGCGTTGCGGCGCATCCGGACGGTCTCGCCCGGCAGGAGATCCTGCTCGCCCAGTGCCATGTGCTCCTCCGGTGGATCGGGCGGACACCGGGGCGGCTCCCCCTCCGCAGGCAGCAGCATAGGTGAGCGTGATCATCGCGGCCCGACCGGCCCGTGCACCGCGTCCCCCGGACCGGTCAGCCCGTGGCGCCGGCGACGCCCGCGACGCCCGTGCGGGCAGTCCGGCCCGTCCGGCCCGTTCGGCCCGTCACGAGAGGCTGCGTCAGGAGGCCTTCGGCAGCCGGATCACCGCCGACCCGCGCGCCAGGTCCACCCCGGTCCGGTGCGGCGGGGCGCCGTCCTCGTCGTCGTCGCGCAGCATCAGCGCCGACTGGCGCTCCTTGAGCTCGTGCTGCTTGCCGGCCGAGAAGGTGGCGTGCAGCTGCTCGAACCCGGTCGCGGAGACCTGCCCCTGCCGCACGCCGCTCCGCCAGGGCAGCAACCCGGCCCGACCGGCCCGCAACAGCACCTGGTCGACCAGCGCGAGCGCGGTGAGCAGCAGCACCAGTCCCGGCAGCGTCATGAAAACGAGGAACCCCATCGGGTCAGTATCGCCCGTCGCTCTCGCGACCGGACAGGGGGCCCGGACCGGCATCCCGCCCGAGCCTGCGCCTCCCGCCCGAGCCTGCGGCTGCTGCGGTGGCGCGGCCTTCGCCGGGCCCGGCCATGCAAGGGCACGGCGCTGCGGACGTCTTTCGAACTCCGGTGCGGGGAGCTACCTTTGGCTCATGGCCAGCCAGAGCTCGGACCCCTTGGCAGGAGTGGTGACGGCAGCCGCAGCGGGCCCGCGGCTGGTGTTCGTGCCGGGGCGGTTCCGGCAGGTCGGCTACGACTTCGGTGCGAGCGTGCTGGTTCCGCTCTGGATAGCGGCCCCCCTGCTGGCGGTGACGCTGGCCCTGGCCGCGCTCTTCGGGGCCGGGGTCATCTGGGGCGTGTTCTGGGCCGTCCTGGGGCTCACGGCCCTGGCCGTGATCGTGCTGGGTGCGGGCGTGGCGTTCCCGGCGGTGGTCACGATGGTGCGGTGGATCGAGTTCCGCTCCTCGGGGAGCGCGACCCAGCTCGTGGTCGCGGGCTTCCTGCGGTCGTCGACCCTGGCGGTGACCGATCTGCAGCGAGTCGTCGTTTCCGAGCGGCTCCGGCTGGGCCGGCGAGCGTCGGTCACGGTGGTGCTGCACACGACCGGCGGGCCGGTGGACTGCGAGCCCGGGTTGTTCTCCCCGCTGTCCCAGGTCGGTACGGACCTGCTGGTCGAGTGGCTGACCGAACAACTCGACCCGGCCGGGGTGCCGGTGGAGCTGCGCTCGGACGTCCGGCAGAGGTTCGTGTGCCCGGACGAGTGGTGGACGCGGTCGGAGCTGGCCGCCCGGTGGCAGGTGCCCGTGAGCGCGGTCGACGGGCTGGCCGCCCGGCACGGTGTCCGCGGCTACCGGTACACGCCCCGGGCCGCCGCGATGTCCTCCCCGCACTCGGTGGTGACCGTCTACGACCCCGGCCGGGCGCACGAAGTGGCCGAGGCCGTCCGCGCCGGCGGATAACGTGACCGCCGCCGTGACGCCACGGCGAGCACCGCCGCGGCACGCGGAGGCCGGGAGCGGAGACTCGCCGCAAAACCGCCGGGACAGGTGCTCCGCTCATGAGTAGCCTCGCCCCGTGATGGATCACGAGCAGGACGGGCGCTACCGGGCCGACTCCGCGGTGCTGGCGGCCATCGGGGAGTACGTCGACGCCCAGGTGGGCCGGGTCGGGGTGCGGCTGCCCAGGGCGGTGGCCGAGGCCGCGGTGGCCGCCTGGGACCGGGACGAGCTGGGCGGGGGTGCGCCGGAGACCCACGAGGAGTACCTGCTGCGGGACAGGGCCGCGGAGTTGGCGCTGATCGGACTGGAGATCTCGGAGCGCGGCCGGTGGGAGGGTGAGGAGCTGGTGGTCGACCTGGATGTGGCGTCGGCGGGAGCCGCGCTGCGGGCCTCGCAGTAGGCAGGGCGCCGTCGGAGCTCGGGGCGGGAGATTGTGCGGATGTTGCTGACCTGGATCGCCGAAGTAGCGGACGAACCGCTGGTGCTGGAGCCTGCCGACCGACGGGTGGAGTGGGAGACCAACACCTGGTGGCTCGGCGCGACGGACGAGGAACGGCCGGCGTTGTCCGTGGCCGCGGTGGTGGCCGCCTTCGAGCGGACCGCGCAGGCCCTGGGACGGCGGGTGCGGGCGACGGGCTTCGCCGGGGTGGCGACGTTCTACGTGTGGCACGACGAGCAGGCCGGGCAGCTCCGCTGCTCGACGGGCTCGGTGGCGTCGGACGGGTTGCCCTTCGGGGGCGCCTACCTGCCCTGCGACGACCTCGCGCCGATCGTCCGGGCCTATCTGGCGGACCCCTCCCCGGGGGTGGTGGCCTGGGCGGATCTTGAGCCCGACGAGGATCCGCCGGGCGAAGCGGTTGCGCCGGCGCCGTTTCCCGTGTGGGTCCGCAGCGTTGGACCGGCCGCGCACTGACCGCCGCACGGCGCAGGGCCGTTCGGGTCGGTGCCGCCCCCGGCGTGCCGCCGCTCGCCCGCACCGCGCGGAACTGCGCGGAACCGGGCGATGCTCCGGCGCGATTGTCACCGCTCTGCTGCAGAACGCCGTCCGCGCACTGCTTCGAACGGCTTGTCGATCATCGGCTGGTACGTTGCCGGACATGACTGAACAGGGACCTGCCAGCTGGCCACCCGCCCCGATCAGGACCGCACGGCTCGTGCTCCGGGAGTCCGAGCCGCGGGACCGTGCGGCGTTCATCGACATCTTCTCGGCGCCGGACGTGTGCCGGTTCGTCGGTGGTGCGCAGCCGCGTGCGGAACTGGAGCGGAAGGTGCCGGAGGTGCCCGGCAGGCGTCGGGGCTTCTTCGCGGTCGAGCTCGCCGGGGCGACGATCGGCATGATCACGCTCGACCCGCGCGGTGCCGACCGGCTGGGCCACATCCGCCCGGAGGGCGAGGAGACCGAGCTCGGCTACATGTTCCTGCCCGAGGCCTGGGGACAGGGCTACGCGGCGGAGGCCGGCGCGGCGGCGCTCGCCTGGTTCGCCGGTGCCTACCCCGGGGAGCCGGTGGTGCTCTCCAGTCAGGTCGCCAACGCCGCCTCGCTGCGGGTCGCGGCCAAGCTGGGGTTCACCGAGGTGGAGCGGTTCGAGGAGTACGGCGCGGAGCAGTGGTTCGCGGTGTGGTCACCGGTCACGCAGGCCGGCTGAGTTCGTGATCGACCCGGCGGCTCCGCGCGGTGGGGCCGGGCCCGCGGGTCAGTCCGGTCGCTCGGGGTTGTGCAGGAGCAGGTCGCGTCCGAGCACGGTGACTTCGTGCCGGACCTGCCGTCCCTCGCGCTCCGTGGTGATCGCGCCGGCCACCCGCAGGGCGGTGGCGTGCGCGGACGCGCTCGCCGGGCTGAGGCCCAGGCGCTCGCTCAACTGGGCCGTGGTGCACGGGCCCAGGCCGATCGCGCGCAGCGCGCGGGCCCGGCTGGGTCCCACCAGGCCGGCCAGGCCGTCCACCGCCCCAGCGGCGGGCCGCTCGGGCTGGGCGCCGATCGGGTAGAGCAGCGCCGTGGGGCGGCCGTGCGCCGCAGCCGTCGGGACGGCCGTGACGGCGGCCAGGAAGACGTTGGGGCGCAGCTCCAGTCCGTGGCCGCCGAGTTCCAGCCGGTGGTCGAAGCCGGGTGTGTCGATCCGCAGCAGACCGTCGGCCCGCCAGGTCGCGCGCGGGTGGAGCCGGTCCAGCATGCTGCCCGGGCCGCCCTGGGCGACGGTCCGGGAGCGGTGGGCGAGGTCGGTGGCCAGCAGGCGCTGGATGTCCGGCCAGTCCGGGGCCAGGCAGGCCCGGAACAGGGCCCGGGCGCCGTCGGCGAGCTGCCGCAGCCGGCCTGTGCCCTCCTCGCGCAGCTCCCGGACAATGCGGGGCAGCTGACGGCCGGTGCCGTAGAAGGCGAGGTCCTGGCGGAGGCGGTCCTCGGAGACGGCGGTGAGGGCGTCGAGTTCGTCGGCGAGCCGCCGGTGCCCGGGGCCGGCGTCGGTGCAGAGGAAGTCGGGAACTTCCTCCGGGTCGGCATTGAGCAGTTCCAGCAGGCACTCGGCCTGCCGCGGGACGTGCTGCCGCACCCGGCGCCACCAGCGGGCGCGCCGGACCGAGCCGGCGACGCAGTGGTGCCCCGCGTCGGCGATGCCGGTGAGCAGTTGCTCCAGCGGCGAGACGGCGAAGGCGGTCCGCGCCACGTCCGACACGCCGAAGCCGATTTCGAGCACGGATCCACCCTCCTGCCTGCGCCGACCTGACGGAACGATCTTGCCCGCTGCGCCGCGGGTCGGGGCGGTTTCGCGACTATTCGGCCCACGCTGAACAGCTCGTGCGCCGCGCGGTCCCGCTGCGACGATCACGGCACCGCGGCGGAACACCTTCCGCCGGGCCTGGGCAGGACGGTGCGGCGCTGTCGCCCGATCGTGCGGGCGCCCGCCGGCCCGGGACACCACCACCGCCAACGAGGAGATCGTCATGCGTCGTCAGACCTGGATCAAGGCCGCCGTCGCCGCCACGCTCGGTGCGGCCGCCCTGCTGGGGCTCGGTGCCGCGCCCGCCTCGGCCGCCGCCACCCCGAACGTCGCCTGTGTGACCCGGGAGTGCGCCTGGATCTGGTGATCGCCCTGCCTGCCGAACCGGTGCGGCGGCGTCGACGGACGTCTGCGCACCGGACCTCACTGATCGGAACGGACCGCTTCGGTACGAGCTCCCGGAGTGCCCCCACCGCCGGGCTGCCCGCGGGAGTCCTGGGCAGCCGCTCGCCCGGGACCCCTGGCCGGCCGCTCGGCGACCGGTCGGGCGCGGCCGAGGTGGTCCACGGGCCATGGGTCCGCACTCCGGGCCGCGTCGGCAGCCCGGGCCACCCCGGCCGCGCCGCCCGCGTGGCCGGGGTCTCGTCAATTTCGCAGTGTCAGGACTGTTGACGGGCCGCAATGTTAGCGATCACAATCGTCCTCGCCAGTCGCCGCCCACCCCGGCGACGGCGGGGCCTGACGGGCCGGAAGTCCGGTGGCGGGTAGCGTTCTTGCCGCGGTCACCGGGTGCGCCGGGGGAGCGGCCGGGTCCGTCCGGGCCGTCCGCGCATCCCGACCCCGGGCGGATTCGGCTGCCGGAGCCCCGGTGGCGGTCCGTCAGGCCTGGTGGGAACCGCGTCCGATGTTTTGTTAGCGATAACATTCGATCTCACTGCGAGGAGCCCCCGTGCGAGAGCAGCCGTCTGCTGGGCCGGCCGTCACCGTCGGCATCGACTTCGGCACCCTGTCGGGGCGGGCCGTGGTGGTGCGGGTCGCCGACGGCGTGCAGCTGGGGGAGGGGGTGCACGAGTACCGGCACGGGGTGCTGGAGGACCACCTGCCCGGCGGTGCGGGGCAGGCGCTGCCGCCGGACTGGGCGCTCCAGGTGCCCCAGGACTGGCGGGACGTCCTGCGGATCGCGGTGCCGCAGGCGCTCCGTGCGGCCGGCGTGACGAACCGTCAGGTCATCGGCATCGCGACGGACTTCACCGCGTGCACGGTGCTGCCCAGCACGGCCGACGGAGTGCCGCTGTGCGAACTCCCCGAGTACGCCGCCCGCCCGCACGCCTACCCGAAGCTGTGGAAGCACCACGCCGCGCAGGAACAGGCCGACCGGATCAATGCGCTGGCCGCCGAGCGCGGCGAGCCGTGGCTCGCCCGGTACGGGGGGAAGATCTCCAGCGAATGGGAGTACGCCAAGGCGCTGCAGCTGCTGGAGGAGGACCCGGACACCTTCCGGGCCGCCGCACGCTGGATCGAGGCGGCCGACTGGATCGTCTGGGAGCTGACCGGTGCCGAGAGCCGCAACGTCTGCACCGCCGGCTACAAGGGGATCCATCAGCCCGACCTGCTGCCCGGCAGCGGTCGGCCCGGTGCGGGGTTCCTCGCCGAGCTGCACCCGGAGTTCCCCGCGCTCACCGCCAAGCTGGACTTCCCGCTGTCCCCGCTCGGCGGCCGCGCCGGCGGGCTCGGCGCGCGGGCCGCGGCCTGGACCGGCCTGGCCGAGGGCACCCCGGTGGCCGTCGGCAACGTGGACGCGCACGTCACCGGCGCGGCCGCCCAGGCGCTGGAGCCGGGGCACCTGCTGGCCATCATGGGCACCAGCACCTGTCACATCATGAACTCCGACCGGCCGGCCGACGTGCCGGGCATGTGCGGGGTGGTCAAGGACGGCGTCGTTCCCGGACTCTGGGGCTACGAGGCCGGCCAGTCCGGCGTCGGCGACATCTTCGCCTGGGCCGTGCGCACGGCACTGCCCGCCGCCTACGCCGCCGAGGCGGACGAACGCGGCCTGACCGCACACCAGTTGCTCACCGAGAAGGCCGCCGACCAGCCGGTCGGCGGGCACGGCCTGGTCGCCCTGGACTGGCACAGCGGCAACCGGTCGGTGCTGGTCGACCACCACCTGTCCGGCCTGCTGCTCGGGCTCACCCTGGACACCCGCCCGGAGGAGATCTACCGCGCCCTGCTGGAGGCGACGGCCTTCGGCACCCGGACCGTCGTGGAGGCCTTCGAACGGGCCGGAGTGCCGGTGATCGAGTTCACCGTGGCGGGCGGGCTGCTGAAGAACGCCTTCCTCCTGCAGATCTACAGCGACGTGCTGCGCCGGCCGGTCAACGTGATCGGCTCCGAGCAGGGCGGCGCGCTCGGCTCGGCGATCCACGCGGCGGTGGCCGCGGGCGCGTACCCCGACATCCGGGCCGCGTCGAAGGCGATGGGGCGGATCGACCGGGCGCGCTACCTGCCCGATCCCGCACGCGCCGACACCTACGACCTGTTGTACGCGGAGTACCGCGAGCTGCACGACCACTTCGGCCGGGCGAACGGTGCGATGCACCGGCTGCGGGCGCTGCGCAACGCGGCCGCGCCGGCCGGGGCCACCTCGACTGCGACCAAGGAGAGCGAACGATGACGGACCATCCGGGCGCGGGCGACGTGCTCAAGGCCCTGCGGGAGGAGGTCTGCGCCCTGCACGCCGAACTGCTCCGCTGGGGGCTGGTCGCCTGGACCAGCGGAAACGTGAGCGCGCGGGTGCCGGGCCGGGACCTGATGGTGATCAAGCCCAGCGGCGTGGCCTACCAGGACCTCACCGCCGAGTCGATGATCGTGACCGACCTGTTCGGGAACGTGGTCGAGGGCCACCACCGGCCGTCCTCGGACACCGCCGCGCACGCCTACGTCTACCGGCACATGCCCGCGGTGGGCGGCGTGGTGCACACCCACTCGCCGTACGCCACCGCGTGGGCGGCGGCGGGCGAGCCGGTGCCGTGCGCGATCACCGCGATGGGGGACGAGTTCGGCGACGACATACCCGTCGGGCCGTTCGCGCTGATCGGCGACCAGTCGATCGGCGAGGGGATCGTGGCCACCCTCGGCGGGAGCAGGTCGCCCGCGGTGCTGATGCGCGGGCACGGCGTGTTCACCGTCGGCAAGGACGCGAAGGCGGCGGTGAAGGCCGCGGTGATGTGCGAGGACGTGGCCCGCACCGTCCACCTGGCCCGGCAGCTCGGCCCGGTCAGCCGCCTGGACCAGGGGGCGATCGACCGCCTGCACGACCGCTACCAGAACGTCTACGGGCAGCAGCCCACCGAACCCACGGGAGCCGAGGCATGAGCAGCGGTACGCGGACGGGCGGTGCCGGGGGCCCGGGCGCGGCCGGCCCCGGCGGGCCCGCCCGCCGCATCTGGTTCCTGACCGGCAGCCAGCACCTCTACGGCGAGCAGACCCTGCGCCAGGTGGCCGAGCAGTCGCAGGCCATCGCGCACCGGCTCGCCGCCGGCGGCGGGCTCGCGGCCGAGCTGCTCTGGCAGCCCGTGCTCACCGACGCCGACGCCATCCGCCGCACCATGCTCGCCGCCAACGCGGCGGACGAGTGCGTCGGGGTGATCGCCTGGATGCACACCTTCTCGCCGGCCAAGATGTGGATCGCCGGGCTCGACGCGCTGGACAAGCCGCTGCTCCACCTGCACACCCAGGCGCACGTGGAGATCCCCTGGGCCAGCATCGACATGGACTTCATGAACCTCAACCAGGCCGCCCACGGCGACCGGGAGTTCGGCTTCGTCCAGACCCGCCTCGGCGTCCCGCGGACCACGGTGGCCGGCCACGTCGGCGAGCCCCGGGTGGCCGAGCGGATCGGCGTCTGGAGCCGCGCCGCCACCGGCCGCACCGAGCTGCGCACCCTGAAGCTGGCCCGGTTCGGCGACAACATGCGCGACGTGGCCGTGACCGAGGGCGACAAGGTCGAGGCCCAGCGACGGTTCGGCGTCTCGGTCAACACCTACGGGGTGAACGACCTGGTCGCGCTGGTCGACGCCGCCACCGAGGCCGAGGTGGACGCCCTGGTCAAGGAGTACCAGGACCGGTACGCCCTGGCCCCCGAGCTCGCGCCGGGCGGCGAGCGGCACGGCTCGCTGCGCTACGCCGCCCGGATCGAGGCGGGCCTGCGGACCTTCCTCACCGCCGGCGGCTTCGGCGCCTTCACCACCAACTTCGAGGACCTCGGCGGCCTGCGCCAGCTCCCCGGGCTGGCGGTGCAGCGCCTGATGGCCGACGGCTACGGGTTCGGCGGCGAGGGCGACTGGAAGACCGCCGCGCTGCTGCGCACGCTCAAGGCGATGGGCCGCGGCCGCCCCGGCGGCACCTCCTTCATGGAGGACTACACCTACCACCTGGAGCCGGGCCGCCAGCTGATCCTGGGTGCGCACATGCTGGAGGTCTGCCCGACGATCGCCGCGGCCCGGCCCTCCTGCGAGATCCATCCGCTCGGCATCGGCGGGCGGGAGGACCCGGTCCGGCTGGTCTTCGACGCGGTCACGGGTCCGGGGGTCGTCGTGGGTCTGGCGGACCTGGGGGACCGGTTCCGGTTGGTCGCCAACGAGATCGATCTGGTGGAGCCGGTGCAGCCGCTGCCGAGCCTGCCGGTGGCCCGTGCGGTCTGGGCGCCGCGCCCCGACCTGTCGACCTCCGCGGAGGCCTGGCTGACCGCCGGCGGTCCGCACCACACGGTGCTCTCCACCGCGGTCGGGAGCGCGGAGCTCGCCGACTTCGCGGAGATGACCGGCACCGAGCTGGCGCTGATCGACGCGGCCACCACGGTGCCCCGGTTCACCCGGGAGCTGCGCTGGAACCAGGCCTACCACCGGCTGGCGCAGGGCTTCTGACGGCGGGACGGGGTGCCCCGCCCGGACCCGGGGGGCTCCGGTGCCCCGCACGCTCCCGAGCCCCGCAGTCCGACCGGGCCACCCGCTTCGCCCGGCCGGGGTGCGGCCGGTCGGCCGCACCCACCGCGGCCGGCCACCGGGCGGGGGGGTGCGCCTCCCCCCCGGCCCGCCGCCCCCCCCCCCCCCAGCCCGGCCCCCCCGCCCCCCCCCCCCCCCCAAACAAAACCCCACCCACCCCCCCCCAGGAAAAAACCACCGAGAA
>NZ_JBHYKG010000037.1:0-40381 GCF_042741245.1 Kitasatospora sp. NPDC058965 | reverse complement strand
GATGTGTATAAGAGACAGGTCCTGTCCTGTCCCACCTGCGGCGGCAGCGGGGTCGGTCAGCAGATCGGCCACGGCGCGGTCACCAGGGCGGAAGGCTCCGCGTCGGCCTGGGCGAGCAGCGCGGTGGAGACGCGCTCCCGGCTGCCGGCGGCGGCTCGTCCGCAGCCGGCTGTAGGTCCCGTTTCAGGAGCCGAACTGCTCGGGCAGGTCCGTCCACGGCGTCCCGGTGCGGTACGTGAACGCGATCGCGTGGATGACCCGCCGGTGATCACGCCGCCGCCCACGCTCCGACTGCGGTTCCGGGCGATCCTGCGGTTGGAGCGGCTGCCACCTAAGGGAACTGACGAGACGTCAGTTGATGAACATGGCAATGTCGTTGTTGTAGGCGGCTGCCGGCAGGCGGCCGGCGAAGCCCTGGTTGATCGGGATCCCGCAGCTCATGTTGGTCGGGGCCGGCGCAGGAACGCAGATGTTCCAGGAGTAGGAGGTGTTGTTCACGGCGGCGGCCGCGTTCTTGTAGACGGTCCGGCCGTAGCCCGAGCCGTTGTTGCCCCAGTTCCGGAAGGAGAACTGGCTCAAGTCGCTGTACGAACCGGGGCTCCAGTGCTCGAAGGACCCCCAGCCCAGGCTGGGCGAGTTGTAGTAGAGGCAGAACGACCCGCTGGGGCAGGCCTCGGCACCGGTCGGCGGTGCGTCGGCATTGGCGGGGCCGGCCAGGCTGAGTACGGTCGTTGCCGCGACGGCGCAGACCAGCCAGCCGGAGAGCTTGCGGTTCATCGGTCCTCCAAGGGGTTATCGGATGTGGCGCCAGGAGCCGGTGGTGGGGCGGGCAGTGGTGAATGCCGGTCAGCCCGCACGGGTGAGGGCGTTCTCGTGGGTGCGGACGGTGGCGGGCAAGGGGGTCGATCCGGTCTGGGGCGATGAGAGAGCAGGCCGGGCTGACGCGAACCGTCCTCGTGGAGTCCGGCTCGGTCAGCCGCGGTGGAAGGCGCCGCTCCCTCAGTTGCACATGCCGATCTGGCCCCGGGTGTCGGCGGGCTCGTAGATGAGGGCGCAGATCTTGTGCCCCGGACCGTCATACCACCAGTCGGAGCCGGCGCCGTTGGAGCTCCAGAGGAGCGCGCCGTTGTCCGTCAGGATGAACGTGCACTGGCCGTTGTCGGTAACGGTCGGGTTGAGCTCCTGCTCGTCGTGCCAGGCACCGTTGACCCACTTCAGTTGGATCTCCTGATCGGCGACGCAGTTCGGGGTGTGGAACCAGTGGTCGCCCTCGTTGGCGGCCAGAGCAGGCGTTGACGTGGAGATGGCGATGGCGAGGCCGAAACCGAGGACCGCCACGGCGGATCGTAGGGGCGAACGGCGAGGCGGTACGGGCATGGAGGGTTCCTTCCGGGGCGATGTTCCGACGGCATACGGGCGTGTCGCAGCGGCGCCGGCCAAGGCCGGAACACGGCCCGGCCGGTCGCTGCGCGCAGTGACAAGACCAGAGTTACTGTCTGTGCGTGTTGGTGCGAGTTTCCCGTACGAGCCCGTACACCCCGTCCGGGGAGCAGCGTCGGCACGTAGTGAGAAGTCGAAGCCGATCCCGGCACGGCCGAGGATCTGGCTGTCGACGTCGCCCGGGTCGGTCAGGGACCGCCGCCTCCGGCGTCCACTGCCACCATGTTCCGCGGGCTCACAACTCCACCGCCGGTCGGGGCGGGACCGAGTCCGCCCCCATGAAGGTCTTCGAACCACTCCCTCAACTCCCGGCCCGGCGGAACCGGGCCCGCGAACTGCGTTGGGAGGAGCAGGTCCTGGAGCTCCTGCATGGCCTGCCGCTCCGGGGCCGAGCCAGGCGCGGAACCACGGCCCGGATGCGAACGCGACCCGCTCAGGTGGCGGACTGCAGGTTCAGCACCAACCGTCATTCGGGGCGGCCCAGGAGGTGCCGGCGCCGTAGTACCAGTAGGTGCTCACCGCTCCGGACAGAGGGCACGGCGTGAGAGTCGCATCAGCTGTCCACGCGTCCGGACTGGCGTGGTGGATCTCGATCCCAGGAGAGGAGTAGGCATCCTTGGTCGCCTCGGAGTACCACTGGTCACCAGCGCGCTGGTAGTACGGGGAGAACACCGAGACATGAACCACCCAGCCCGAATAGTTCTGCTGGAAGCTGCCGGCCCACTGGAAGTGGGCACGGACGTTGGTGATACCCCCGCCACATGACTGGTACTGCTGCTCAACCTGCCCAACGTAGGTTTGCTTCGAGTTGATCCTGAGGTTGGCGGGCGAGCCGACGTCGTGCCAGGCAGCCCCGCAGTCACCGTCCGCGTGAGCCAGGGGCGCGACAGTCATGCCTGCCAACGCGGTACCCGCGACCACCACGGCGGACAGCGCCTTGCGTATGTTCATGGTTCCCCCGGTGAACGGGCCCCTGGGCTGGGCCAACTGGTGTAGACCGTAGAGTGGGGGTAGCGGGCTCGACAGGTCAGAACTGGCCATTCGGACACGATGCACCCGTGAACCTGAGCTCGGACGCGCTTGCGGAGATCTGACGCTTTTGGGTGGTCGAGTGACTCGTAGATCCCCGGTGCGCGACGCCGGCCCAGACGGTGAGGCTTTCCTGCATCCTCCTCGGCACTGCCGGTGCCGTCCGCCAACTCCCGGGCGAACGCGGCGATCAGGTCGTGGAATCGGTAGGTTCCCGCGGGGGAGTCGAGCAGGTGGACCGCCGCGTATCGCGCTTCGGTGTGCCCGAGGGCCTCGCGCGGCGTCAGGTCCAGCAGGACGTCAGCGGCCGACGTGGTCAGAAACTGCCCCGGCCATCGGGCCGGCCGACGGAAGCTACGGGCGGGGGAGCCGGAAGGCGGTCATCACTCATCGCGAATGCGGCGCGCACGCTCCGCTCCTCGACACCGAGTTCGTCCGGTCGCCGCTGCTGTGCTCACCATGCCTCGGCGAGGGTGCCCATCGTGCTACCCGGCTCGCAGACGAGCCGGCCGGCCTCGGCGGCAGGACCGGCCGGGACCAGGCCTACGCGTTGCCCCGCACGATGATCTTTCCGGTGTTCTCGCCGTGCAGCATGCCCACGAACGCGTCGACGATGTTCTCGAACCCGTCCACCACCGTCTCGTCCAGCGCGAGCCGGCCGCTCTGCAGATGGGGGACCGCGAACGCGTACAGCTCGTCCTGCAGGTCGCGGTAGTTGCGGACCAGGAAGCCCTCCATGCGCAGGCTCTTCTCCACGATGTCCGAGTAGTTGACGTTCGGCGCGGGCGCGTCCGGGGTGTTGTACTCGCTGATGGTGCCGACCCGGACGATGCGCCCGAACTCGCGCAGTGCGCCCACCGCGGCGGCCAGTTGCTCGCCGCCGACGTTGTCGACGAAGACGTCTATGCCGTCCGGTGCGGCCTCGGCGAGCAGGTCGGCGGCGGGGCCGTCGTGGTAGTCGAACGCCGCGTCGTAGCCCACCTCCCGGGTCAGGTGGTCGACCTTGGCCGCCGAGCCCGCGCTGCCCACGAGCCGGCCGGCGCCCAGCAACCGGGCGAACCGGCCGGTGGCCGTGCCGACGCCGCCGGCCGCGGCGGAGACGAAGAGGTCGTCGCCCTCCCGCAGCCGGGCGATGCGGGTGAGCCCCACGTAGGCGGTCAGTCCGGTGCCGCCGAGGACGCTCAGGTAGGCCGTCAGGGGGACCCCGTCGAAGCGGGGGAGTGCGCGGATCTCCTCGGGTCGGACCACGGCGTGCGTGCGCCAGCCCTTTCGGTGGAAGACGATCTCTCCCTCGGTCAGCTCCGGCGTCCGCGAGGCGACGACGCGCCCGAGGGTGCGGCCCTCCAGCGGCGCGTGGAGCGCGAAGCCGCCGGGCACGTCGTCCATCATCTCGCGGTGGTACGGGTCGACGGACCAGTAGAGGTTCTCCACGAGCGCGGTACCGATCGCAGGGCCCGGAATCGGGGATTCGACGAAGGCGAAGTCCCCGGTGGTGGGGAAGCCGTGGGGGCGGGCGGTCTGCTGGACGGTGATCGCGTTCTCGGTCATGGCGTGACCGTAGGACGGGAATGGGACCCTCGGGCAGGCGGTTGGGCTCATGTGACGCCCCGTTCCATGAATAGTTCTCATACCCCGAGGTGAGCGCCCTGTGACCCGCCCGACCGACACCGATCTCGCTCCGCACGAACTGCGCATCCTGGTCGCGGTCGCAGACGCCGGCGGCTTCTCGGCCGGGGCGGCGGCGCTCGGCCTCACGCAGTCCGCAGTCTCCCACTCGGTGCGCGGCAGCGAGCGCAAGATCGGCGCCGTCCTGTTCGAACGCGGTCGCAGCGGTGCGCGACCCACTGCGGCGGGGGAGAAGGCCGTGGCGCACGCGCGCCGCATCCTGCGCCTGCTGGACGTGCTCGTCGCCGAGGCGCGGGGAGCCGACCGGCCCGACGCGTCGCAGGGGCCGCAGGGCCCGCTGCGGATCGCGGCCTTCCGCAGCACCGCGCTGCACCTGCTGCCGCCGGTGCTGCAGCGGCTGTGCGCGAGGTATCCCGGGATCGAGCCGCAGGTGCGGATCGTGCGCGAGCTCGGGCGCGGCACGGCGGGCGAGGTCGCCGACGGGAGGGCCGATCTCGCCATCGCCACCTTGGACGGAGCGCAGCTGCCCGCGGGGCTGGTGGCGAGCGGGCTCTTCGAGGAGAGCTACTCCTTGGTGCATCCGGCCGGGCACCCGGCACCGCGCTCGCTGCCGCTCGTCGACTGGGCCGAGAACTGCGGCTCGTACACCCGCGCCTGGTGGGGCGCGCAGGACTGGATCCCGAGGGCCACGATCGAGGCCGAGGACGACGGCGCCGTGCTGTCGCTGGTGGGCAGCGGGCACGGCATGGCGATCATGCCCGCGCTCTCCCTGGTCGGGGCACCGGACTCGATCGAGATCACCGATCTCGGCCCGGAACGACCGACGCGCCGGGTCGGCTACGTGACCACCCCCGAACTGGCCGGCTCCGCCGTCGTGCGCGCGCTGGTGCGGGAACTGCGGGCGGCCGGCTCCGTCGGCTCCGCCGTCTGACGGGCAGTCGGCGCTCAGGGCGCGCTCGCGCAGGACGCGGACCACCACCCCGATCGCGTTGGCGCGGGCGGCGCATCCCCCGTGCGAGCTACCGGAGCTGTCCCTGCACGGGTGATCCACGGAGGTCGGCGGATTCCTAGCCTGGTCGTCAGGTCGCCGCAGGTAACGACCACGACAAGGGAGGCCACCATGGGTACGACATCCGTCACCCCGCAGGACACCGGCTCCGGCTCCGCGTCCGGCTTGGACAAGGACCGCGACGGACGCGACGGACGCGATGAGCGGGGCGGCCGGCTCGGGCGTCTCGCCCGCTCTCCGCTTGGCTGGATGCTGACGGGGATGGTCAGCGTCGGGCTGCTCTCGGCCCTGACGGCCACCGGCCCCGGCCCGGTGCCGGCGCTGGGTGCGGCGGCCGCGGTGGCCGCCTACTGGTGGGTCATGAACCGTGTGGCGCGGCGCCCCACCCCGGAGATCGCGCTGCGCGGGGCCGGCCGGGCGACGCTGCTCGGCAGCGGTGTCGGACTGGGCTTCGTCATCGTCTCGGTCCTGCTGATCACGGTGTTCGGGGGCTACTCGTTCTCCTGGGCGGGTCACAACGTCGTGCCGGTCGTCCTGAGCGCGGTCATGGTGCAGATCGGCGCCTCGGTCACCGAGGAGTTGCTGTTCCGCGCGCTCGCCCTCCAGGCCCTGGAGCAGCTGTGGGGCAGCCGGGCCGCCATCGTGATCACCTCGCTGTTCTTCGGCGTCGCCCACCTGGGCACCCCGGGAGCCAACGCGTGGAGCGCACCGGCGATCGCCCTGGAAGCGGGCGTCCTGCTCGGGGCCGCGTTCCTGTGGCGGCGTAGCATCTGGTTCGTCACGGGTCTGCACTTCACCTGGAACACCGCGGAGCAACTGCTCGGCGTCCCGGTCTCCGGACACGCCCCCGAGGGCCTGTTCACCGTCCGCACCCATGGTTCCGCCCTCCTGACCGGAGGCAGCTTCGGCCTGGAGGCGTCGTTGATACCCATCCTCATCGCGCTGGCCCTCGCCGCCCCGATGCTCGTCCTCGCGCACCGGAACGGCGGGATGAAGACCCGCCTGCGCGCGGCCCACTGAGACGGACCCACGGGAGGACACGGAAGTGACGGAACGTCAGGAGCCCGGGAGCCGTCCGCTGCTCCGGGCGCCGCTCGACCGGTGGCGGGATCGGGACGGGCTCCTGGGCAGCACTCTCCTCAGGAGCACCGTTCTCAGGAGCACCCTCCTCAGGAGCACCCTCCTCAGGGACGGGGTCCTCGCCCTGGTGCTCACCCTGGCGGCCCTCGTCCCGACCCTGTCCGGCATCGGTGCGCAGATCGGTGACCTGCCCGAGCGGCCGGCGAACCTGCTGAGCGCCGGGCTGGTCCTGGCCCACACCCTGCCGCTGGCCGTGCGCCGCCGGTGGCCCGCGGCCTGCCTGACCGTCGTCGCGGGCGCGTTCGCCGTGCACCAGGCGCTGGGCTTCGCGACGACCTTCGCGAGCATGGGGTTGTACCTGGCCCTGTACTCCGCCGGCGCCCATCAGGTCCGCTTCCGCCACGGCCTGGCCGCCGCGGCGAGTGCGGGCTTCGCCCTGCTGGCCGTCGTGCTGCACCGCTCCGGGTCGCCGCAGTCGGTGGCGGACTACCTCGCGTTCTTCCTCGTCCTGGCCGCGGTCTGGCTGTTCGGCAGCATGGTACGCACCCGGCGGGCGGCGGAGGAGCAGCGGCGGCGGCTGGTGGCCGCGGCGGCCACCGACGCCGAACGGGCGCGGATCGCCCGCGAGTTGCACGACGTGGTCACCCACCACGTGACCGCCATGGTGGTCCAGGCCGACGCGGCGCAGTTCCTGCTCGCGTCCGCGCCGGACCGCGTCGCAGAGGGGCTGACCGCCGTCAGCGACACCGGCCGCCGGGCGCTGACCGAACTGCGGTACCTGCTCGGCGTCCTGGAGGCGACCGGCGAGTCGGCGGCAGCGGACCCGGCACGTGCGGACCCGGCAGGTACGGACCGGGCACCCGCCCTGGGACGGGTGGCGGACCTGGTCGAGCGGGCCCGCAGGTCGGGCCAGCCGGTCGAGTTGAGCGAGCAGGGCGAGCGGCGGCCGCAGAGCGTGGACGCGGAGCTGGCCGCGTACCGGGTGGTGCAGGAGGCGCTCACCAACGCCATGAAGCACGCGGCCGGAGAGCCGACCCGGGTCCTGCTCCGGTACGGTGACTCGCACATCGGGATCGAGGTCGCCACGGACGGACCCGTCGCCGTACCGGCCGCGCGGAGAGCGGGCCCTGCGGGCGGGCGAGGCCTGGCCGGGCTGCGTGCCCGGGTGCGGATGCTCGATGGTGAACTGGAGGCCGGTCCCCGGCCCGAGGGCGGGTTCGAGGTCCGGGCCACGATTCCGTCCGAGCCCCTTCAGGAGTGACCCCGTGAGCGATGCACGGCCACCGATCCGCGTGCTCGTCTGCGACGACCAGGCGCTCGTGCGGACGGGCTACGTCACCATCTTCTCGGCGCAGCCCGACATGGAAGTCGTCGGCGAGGCCGAGAACGGCCACGAGGCGGTCCAGGCCGCCCGGCGGCTGCGCCCCGACGTGGTGGTGATGGACATTCGGATGCCCCTGCTCGACGGCATCCGGGCGACGCAGCAACTGGCCGGTCCCGATGTCGAGGACGCACCGAAGGTCCTGGTCGTCACCACCTTCAACGTCGACGCCTACGTCTACGACGCGCTGCGCGCCGGAGCGAGCGGCTTCCTCCTCAAGGACGCGCCTCCGGTGGAGCTGGTCAACGGCATCCGGACCGTCGCCCGGGGCGAGGCCCTGCTGGCACCTGCGGTCACCCGCCACCTCATCGGCCACTTCGCCGAGCACCTGCGGCCGGCCGACACCTCCCGGCCGGCCGGGCAGGACGTCGTACGCGTGCTGACCCCCCGTGAGCTGGAAGTGCTCCGGCTGATCGCCGAGGGACTGTCGAACGCGGAGATCGCCGCGGCGATGTTCATCATGCCCGAGACCGTCAAGACCTACGTGTCGCGCATCCTGGCGAAACTCGGCCTGCGCGACCGCGTCCAGGCGGTCGTCCTCGCCTACCGCGCCGGACTGGTGCCCGGCACGGCGTGAACCGACCTGGCCCGGGCTTGCTCGGTCAGGGTGCTGTGCATGCGACGCGGTGGTCCGGTGGCCCGCGTCGGCGGGCCATCGGACTCGCCTCACGGGCGAAGGACGCCGTCAGGATCGGCGAGCGCACTCTCGGCGAACTCGTGGAAGTCCACGTTCGCGATCGACAGGTTCGCATGCACGCCGTGCACCGCAGCCGGGGTGGAGCGGAACTCCCGGGCCGGTGGGGAGTCGATCAACTCCTGGTAGTACATCGGGTCGAGGTCCTCGTCCTCGTGGCAGAGATCGAGGGCGAGGAGGGCGTGGTGGGCGGACTTCATCGTGGTGTCGTCGGCGATGAAGACCACGCTGAGATCCTCGTCCCGCTTCACTGCGGCGATGACCGCCTCGGCCGTAGCCCCGGCCCAGACCGGATCGTCCACCAGGTGGATCTCGGCCTCGTAGTCCCCGCCGAGCCCCGACGGCCGGGATGCCTCCTCCACCACCGCCCGCCACGCGGCCGCGTCCTCGTAGTCGGTTCTGACGATCAGAACAGCGAACTCGTCCCGTCCGATGATCTCGGGCAGCTCGGTCATGTGTACCGCTCCTCACTTCGGCCTTCGGCCCGTGCTCAGGGATCAGCAGTCCTAGCGGTGGATCGTGGGCCAGTCGGGCCAGTCACGGCAGACGAAGACGTAGATGCCACCGCCGTCGCCCATGACCATCCCGTGGCTGTTCTCCTGCGGGGCTTCGGACACCTCCCGGCCGGAGTCGGGAGGTGTCCGTTCCTCCATCGGCAGCCATCGTCCGCACGACTCGCTCGCCGAGACCGTCAGAAGGTGCTCCATCCGTTCGCCGCAGACGCACTCGGGCCACCTTGGCTCCCGGGACCAGCCGGGATAACCGCCGACCTTGCTCTGCCGGGTGGTGAACGCGTCGAAGTAGGAGAGGCCTGTGCTTTCCTCAATCTCCTCGCTCCACTCGCCGACGCGCTCCGCCAGATCGTCCGGCAGGTCCCAGTTCGGGTACTCGTCGGCCTCGGTCGGGTGGACAACGCAGGGTCGGGGCAGGTACTCGTCGTCGCACTCGTACGGTTGCGGCACGTCTGCACGCAGTTGGCCGGACGCGGCTTCCGCGGCGGATCGCCAACGCAACGTAGGCACGGGCGACCAGTGGTCGTGCTCGGAGTGGATCAACGGGCACCAGAGCACCTGGAGCACGTCGGCGCCGGCCGGAAACTCCAGGGCCGGAACATCCTTGGCGAACAGTTGGACCACGGGAACCATGGCCACGGGGTCCGGCCCGACCGCCGCACGGCCGCGCGCAGGGTTGTAGTGGTCCGCCGCGGCACACATCGGCCACGGCTCGGCAGTCGGCCACAGGGGCGGCCCGCCGAGCGAGCTCTCCCACCGACCAGGGGTACCTGCACGCGGGTACAGCAGAGTGGTGGATCGGGCATGTGGCACCAGGTCCGGGAAGTGCTTCGCCGGATCGAGGGGCGGCGGCGGAACGGTGAAACTCATCAGGCCTCCAAACCGCCGCATGGTAGCGCGGGCCACGGACAGCACTTGGCGGAGGATCGGCCCTGGCCACTCACGGGCTGACGCTCACCGTCCCGAGCGGTGGCTCCACAGCCGTTGCATGCGTTGATCTCGCCTTCTCTGCTGCTCAGGGCCCGACGGTTGACGGGCTGCCGACCGGTGCGGTGCTGTCCCGGACGACCAGTTCGGGGCGGAGCAGGTGGAGCGAGTTGACCGGGATCTCCGAGCTGGTGAGGGAGCGCAGGAGCAACTGGACTGCCTCCCGGGCCATTTCCCGCCGGGGGACGGCCACGGTGGTGAGTGCCGGTCGGGCGAGGTCGATCTCCGGGCTGTCGTCGTGGCCGACGATCGACAGGTCCTGTGGGACGGAGCGTCCCGCGGTCCGGGCTGCCTCCAGGGCGCCCAGAGCCAGGACGTCGTGGGTGGCGAAGAGGGCGGTGGTGCCGGGGTCGGCCGCCAGGGCTGCGGTCGCGGCGGTGCAGCCGCCCGCGAGCGTGGGCTCGGGTGCCAGGTGGACGGCTGCCTCCGGAACGGTCAGGCCGTCGGCGGCGAAGGCGCGCCGGAAGCCCGCCACGCGCGGGGTGTGGTCGGGGCTGGCGAGCACGGCGACGCGCTCGTGGCCGAGCTCGCGCAGGTGGCGCCCGGCCAGGTAGCCGGCGCGCTCGTAGTCGATGGTGACCACCGGGAAGCGATCGGGGGCATCGGTCTCCCAGGCGCACAGGGCGACCGGGAAGGTCGCCTCGGCCAGCAGCGGCAGGTGGTCGATCAGGTCGCGGTCGCCGGCGATCAGCAGGGCGTCGACCGAGCGGCTGGTCAGGCTCGCCAGGTGGCGCCTGGCGCGCTCGCCGTCGAGGCGGGTGGTGCACAGCAGCAGGTGGTAGCCGTTCGCGTCGAGGACGTCCTCGGCCTCCTCGACGATGTCGGAGTAGAAGGCGCCGGTGACGGTGGGGACGAACAGCCCGACCATCCTGGTGGCTCCGGTGGCCAGGGAGCGGGCCACCAGGTTGGGGGTGTAACCCAGTTCCGCGATGGCGGCGCGCACCCGGTCCGCGGTTGCCGGGCTGACGGCGCCGCGGCTCCTGATGACGTTGGAGACCGTCTGCTTCGTGACGCCGGCGCGCTCGGCCACGTCCTGCATCGTCACCATGAGGGCGATCCTTCGCGTTTACCGGTCAACGTGCGCTCTCCGAAACGTAGATCACTGCCCCTGGGCCGTCAAGGCGGTCGATCGGCGGCACTTTGCGCCACGGGAAGTCAGGGGGCAGGTGTCGTGAGGCAGTGTTCGAGTGTGGTGGATTCTGATGGATCTCTCTTGATTTACCGGTCAACTGGGCTCTAGGGTTCCCCATCAGTCAGCAAGGCACCACCCCGGGGCTCCTGTTGACGGCTCGTCCGCGTGGCTCGTCGCACCTCCGGGCGGACCACTGGTCGGCCGGCTGACTCGGCAGTCCGCTCTCCCCCCCCGGGCGCCACACCCCACAGACCACTGCCCGAGATCCGCACTACCCCTACGGCGAGGGGTGCACGGCACCCCGCCACGGATAAGGATTCCCAGTGTCCGCTTCCCCCAGAAGGCTCGTCAGCGCCTTCACCGCCACCGCGCTCGCCGTCCTCGGCACCGGCGCGGTCACGGCCGCCCCCGCATCCGCCGCCACACCCCCTCCCAGCTACCGCGTCTCCCTCGGGTCCACCGGCTCGTTCGCCTACCCCGACGACACACCGGCCAACGGCTACACCGACAAGGACGGCACGTTCTACTTCCAGGAGGCGCTGGCCGGCTACGGCGCGAACGACTCGCGCCACTGGAGCTTCTTCTCCGGCAGCGACTTCGACACCGCCACCTTCAACAGCACGCTCAGCCACGCGGTGAACCCGGCCAACCCCCAGGACCGCAACGACGACACCACCTGGCGGTGCAACAACAGTCCGACCGGTCTGCAGGCCAGCTACGCGCCGGCGGGCTCGAGCTCCTCGCAGAAGAACTTCTGCGACCTGTCGAGCGTCTGGGTCGACCCGGACACCGGCAGCTGGTACGGCTTGGTGCACAACGAGTTCACCTCCCAGCCGTTCGGCGACGGCATCCACTACGACGCGATCGACTACGCGGTCTCCACCGACCAGGGCAGGACCTGGACCATCAAGGACCACGCGCTCACCTCGCCGTACAGCACCACCCGCGGCGACACCACCGCGTTCCCGCAGCAGACCTACTACTACGGCGACGGTGACCAGCGGCTCTTCGTCGACACCGCCTCCGGTTACTTCTACGTCTTCTACGGCTCCCGGATCGTCGACAAGGGCGGCAGCTGGGGCGACTTCCTGGAGCACGTGGCGCGGGCCCCGATCTCGGCCAAGATGGCGCCGGGCAGTTGGCAGAAGTGGTACGACGGCTCCTGGTCGCAGCCGGGTCAGGGGGGCCTGGAGAGCGACATGATGCCCGCCGACTCCGCCAACCCGACGGGGTACCTGCCGCCCGCCAAGGAGTACAACCCCGCGAACCCGGGCACCGTCAGCCAGCAGGTCGCGGCCGGCACGCTCGCCCCGACCTCGCCGCTGTTCGTCATGAACGTCAGCTACGACGCCTACCTGGGCCTGTACATCGGCACTCCGCAGGCTGTCGACCAGAGCGGCAACGCCCCGCAGCAGATCTACGCCACCAAGGACCTGACCACCCAGAAGTGGACCCTGCTCGGCGACACCGGCAGCTACCACACCGCCTCCTGGTACCGCTGGCTGGTCGACGGCGTCAACAAGACCGACTCCACCATCGTGGGCCGGACTTTCCGGACGTACTGCGCGGGCGCCTGTTCCAACGGCTCGGACGGCGAGTACGTGGACACCACCATCGGTTCGTCCGAGCCGGCCGCCGCGCCGGTCGACCTGGCGAAGACGTACCGGATCCGGAACACGGACGGGCGCGTCCTCGCCCAGGCGACCGGCGGTTCCGCGGCCACCTCCCTGGCGCACGGCACCCACTCCGCGCTGGAGTCGTGGAGCTTCCTGTCCGACGGCGACGGCTCCTACCGGATCGTCAACGCGGGCACCGGCCAACTGCTGGGCGTCGACTCCGGCTCGACGGCCGGCCGGGCCTGGGGCTCGGGCCTGACCGTCACCGGTACCGCAGGCGGGAACGCCGCGGTCGGCCAGCAGTGGTTCGTCCTCCCCGGCGCCGCGAAGCAGCACGGCGGCTATCAGCTGGTCAACCGCTACAGCGGCCTGGTGATCGGCATGTCCGGCGACTCGAGCCGGCTCGCCGAGACCACGCCCGCCCGGTCCTGGACCGACACGACCGGCACCGCGGTCGGCGGCGGGCGCACCGCCGCCGAGCAGACCCTCGAGTTCACCCCGACCGGGAAGGCCCCCGAGGCGGTCGTGGTCACCGGCCCCGGCGACCAGTCCGGTGCCGCCGGCAAGGCCGTCTCGGTGCAGCTGACCGCGACCGACAACACCGGCAAGCCGCTGACCTTCTCGGCGACCGGCCTGCCCGCCGGGCTGTCGATCAGCCCCTCGGGCCTGATCTCGGGCACGCCGACCGCGGTCGGCCCCGCCACCGTCACGGTCACCGCCTCGTCCGGCACGGCCGGCGCGTCGGTCACGTTCGGCTGGACCGTCGCCGCCGACCTCAGCGGGACCCACACGCTGACCACGGGCGGCAAGGCCCTTGACGACGCCGACCACAGCACCGCCGCCGGCCACCAGCTCATCACCTGGAGCGCGAACGGCGGCAGCAACCAGGCTTGGCAGTTCGTCCGGCAGACCGACGGCTCGTACGAGCTGGTCAACGGCCTGTCACAGATGTGCGCCGACGTCAGCGGCGGCTCCACCGACGCCGGTGCCCAGGTGATCCAGTGGCCGTGCAGCGGGGCCGCCAACCAGCACTGGACCGTCACGCAACTGCCGGACGGGTCCTACACCGTCACGTCGGCCAGGAGCGGACTGCTCCTCACCACCGCCTCGGCCTCCGACGGCGCCTTGGTGACGCAGCAGCCGGACACCGGCTCGCCGCTCCAGCGGTGGTCGCTCGGCTGAGCCGGACCCGGCGGCGCGGGGCGCGGGCCTGACACCGGGCCCCGGGCCCGCAGCCGGGACCCGGGCCGCTGACGGCCCGCCGCCTCGTCACAGCCGAAGGGCCGCACCGCTCCGGCGGGTGCGGCTCTTCGGCACGCTCGGGGACGGCCTGCGGGATCCCGCGGACCGGGAGCGTCGTGGGGGACCGCTCCCGGGCGGCGGGGTCCGGTCCGCTCAGTCGTGGAGGGTGATCGCGTACGCCTTGCGCAGGGTCTCGTGGACGGTCCAGGTCGTGCGGTCGCCCTCGTGCAGCACGCCCAGGTCGCCGGGGCCGACTTCGAGCGTCGGGCCGCCCTCGATCGCGATGGTGGCGCGGCCGCTGATCACGACGAACAGTTCGTCGGCCTCGGTGTCGGTGGCCGTGCCGGGGGTGATCTGCCAGATGCCGCGGATCCGGCGGCCGTCCTCGGACTCCCAGAGGACCTTGCCGGAGACCTCCGGGCGGCCGGCCAGGATCCGGTCGGGGTCGAGCGGGTCCGGCTCCAACTCGACGTCGGGTATGTGCAGGGCGAAGCTCTCGGTCATGTTCCGTTTCCCATCGCAATGGTGACTGTGTGTCAGCTGTCGAAGCCCAGGCCGAGGCGGTCCAGGGTCCTGAGCCAGAGGTTGCGGCGCCCGGCATTCGCGTCGGCGCGGGTGAGCGACCACTGGGTGATCCCGATCCCCACGGAGCGGATCGGCTCGGGCGGGAAGGGGAGCGGCTTGCGGCGGACCATCTCCAGCGCGGTGCGTTCGGTGCGCTCGCCGGCCAGGAGATCGAGCATCACCTCGGCGCCGAAGCGGGTCGCCCCCACGCCGAGGCCGGTGTACCCGGCGGCGTAGGCGACCCTGCCGCCGTGCGAGAGGTCGAAGAAGGCGCTGAAGCGGGTGCAGGTGTCGATGGCGCCGCCCCAGGCGTGACTGAAGCGCACACCCGCCAGCTGCGGGAACGTCTGGAAGAAGTGCCGCGCCAGGGTGGCGAAGGTCTCCGGCCGCTGGTCGCGTTCGGCCCGGACCCGGCCGCCGTAGCGGTAGTCGACGTCGTAGCCGCCCCAGAGGATGCGGTTGTCGGCCGACAGCCGCACGTAGTGGAAGTGGTTGGCGCTGTCGGCGAAGCCCTGGCGGTTGCGCCAGCCGATCGAGGCGAGCTGGGCGTCCGTGAGGGGTTCGGTCATCAGCGCGTAGTCGTAGACCGGGACGGTGTAGGGGCGGTGGCGGCGCAGCAGCGACGGGAAGGCGTTGGTGGCGAGGGCGACGTGTCGCGCCGTCACCCGCCCGTACGTGGTCCGGACCGCGATCCCGGCTCCGGCCCCGGTCCCGGACTCGGTGAGGCCGGTGGCCGCGGTGCGCTCGTGGATGCGCACGCCCAGGTCCAGGCAGGCCTGTTTGAGACCCCAGGCGAGACGGGCGGGGTTGACCATCGCGACGCCGTCCCGGTCCCAGGCTCCGCCGAGGAAGGTCGGTGAGTCGATCTCGGCGCGTACGGCCTCCGCGTCCAGCAGCGTCAACCCGCCGCCGTAGCGGGCGGCGAGAGCGGCCAGCTCGTGCAGGCCGTCGACCTGGTACGGCTCGGTGGCGACGACCAGGGAACCGGTGCGCTCCCAGTCGCAGGCGATGCGGTGGCGCTTGATGGTGTCCTCGATGGCCTGGAGGTTCAGCGCTCCGAGGCGCTCCAGGGTGGCGAGCTCGGCGGGCCAGCGCTGGTGGCCGTTGCCGAGGCCGTGCGTGAGGCTGGCCTCGCAGAAGCCTCCGTTGCGGCCGGACGCCGCCCAGCCGATCTCCTGCGCCTCGACCAGCAGGACGTCGAGGGAGGGGTCGCGTTCCTTGGCGATCAGGGCGGTCCACAGGCCGCTGTAGCCGCCGCCGACCACCAGGAGGTCGCACCGGGTGTCGCCGATCAGGGCGGAGGCGGCATCGGGGCGGCCGGGGTCGTCGAGCCAGAAGGGCGCGGGCTTGGCGTCCTGGAGCGAGCGAACGGGATCGACCATGGCGGGAGGGCTCCTTCGGTGCAGGGGGTGGGCCTCCGGGTGTCGTCATGAGACCTGCGGGTACCGAGGAACGTCAATGCTGTTGTCATAAGCGCTCGCGGTGCCGACGCTCTCGATCACCCGTTGCGGGGGAGGCGTCAGGAACCCTGCGGGCGGACACGAGCGGGTCGGCGGGGTGGGCGTCAGGCATCCTCGCCCGTCGCCTGCGGCAGGCGGGCGGCGATGGCGTCGAGCAGCAGCTCCAGCGCGAACGGGTAGCCGCTGCGGGGCATGTCGGCGGCGAGCAGGTGGGCGGTGGCCGCGATGTTGGGGTGGGTGCTGGGGTCGAGTCGTCCGTAACTGGCCAGCCACACCTGGTTGTCGGCGGCCTGCGCCGCGGCGGGCAGGGCCAGGGCGGCCGCGTCCAGGGCCGCGAACCCGAGGGCCTGGTCCACGAAGGCGTGGTAGATCCGGACCGCCTCGGGATCGGGGAGCCCCGTCGCGCGGAGCACCGCGAGGATCGCCTCGACGATGCGGGTCTCCTGGACGCGTCCGGTGGTCCGGTGGGCCGCGAGCAGGGCCGCCTGCGGGTGTGCCCGGTAGAGCGCGTGGACGCGCAGGCCGATGTCGCGCAGGTCCGCGCGCCAAGCGCCGGTGGGCCGCCAGCCCTGCTGGGCGCGTCCGATCAGCTCGTCGGTGAGGGCGAGGAGCAGGTCGTCGGAGCTGCGGAAGTACCGGTAGACCGCGCTCGGGTCGGCGCCGAGCGCTGCGCCCAGCCGCCGGACCGTGAGCGCCTCGGCGCCGTGCTGGCCCACCAGCCGCAGCGCGGTGTCGATGATCAACTGCTCGGAGAGCACGGTGCCTTGCTTGGTCGGTCGTCTGCGTCGGCGCTCGGACTCGGGGACCACGCGGTCGTTCATGGCGGGGACCTTATGACAACGCCATTGACGTGTAAAGCGCCGCGGGGCTTTCATGTCCGCCACGCCCCGGCCACTCGGCCGCATCCCCCACGAGCACGGCGGTGATCCTTTGGCAACCACGATCAAGGACCCTGGCAGAAGCCCCGGCGAGACCGTCGGAGCCAGTCCGGACTCGATGCACAAGTCGCTCGGAGTGGGCGGCGCGATGGTGATCGCCGCGTCGAGCACGGCGGCCACCACCAGCATCGGCATCGGCCTCGGGCTGATGGCCGGTGCGGTCGGCCTCCACCTGCCGGCGATCATGCTGGTGGCCTTCCTGCCGGTCCTGGGCATCGCCGGCGGGTACGGGCGACTCAACCGCGTCGAGCCCGACGCCGGGAGCAGCTACCGCTGGTGCCGGACCCTCAATCCCTGGTTGGGCTTCCTGACCGGCTGGGTCAACATCGTCGGCACCATCGTCTTCATGGCCTACACGACCACCGTGACCGGCTCGGCGATCATCCAGCTCCTCGGGGCGGCGACCGTCCACGGCGTCGCAGGCCTGGCCCTCGATCCGGACTCCACCGTCCAGTGCACCCTCATCGGCCTGGCCGTGCTGGTGGCTGCCGCTCTCGTCGCCGTCCGCGGGCTCGACCTGGCCGCCCGCCTCCAGAAGTACCTGCTGGTCTTCGAGTACGCCGTGCTCCTCGCCTTCTGCGGCTACGGCCTGTTCGCCGGTGACCAGCCCTTCTCGCTGGACTGGTTCAACCCCTTCGCCATCCCCTCCATGGCCGCCCTGGCCCAGGGCATGGTGCTCGCGGTGTTCTGCTACTGGGGCTTCGAGTCGGTCTTCAGCGTCGGCGAGGAGGTGCGCGACCCGCGCGACGCCACCCGGGGCGGGTACCTCGCCCTCACGGTCATGATGCTGCTCTTCGTCTTCGCCGGAACGGCCTTCCAGCGGGTCCTCCCGCTGGGCGAACTGGCCGACAACGGCGCCCAGGGACTGACCTACTTCGCCGGGAAGCTGGCCCGTCAGCCGCTGGCCGCGCTGCCGCTGGTCGCCCTGATGTTCTCGGCGGCCGCCTCGCTGCAGGCAGCCGTCATCCCCACCGCACGCGCGATGTTCGCCATGGGCCGCGACGGCACCTTCGGTCCGGTGTGGACCCGGCTGCACCCCCGCCACCGGACCCCCGCCGCGGGTACGCTGCTGATCGCCGCGTTCGCCATCGTCCTCGCCGTGCTGTCCATGGTCATCCCCACCGTGAGCCAGCTGATCTCCGGCACCGTCAACGCCATCGGCGTCGTGGTCGCCCTCTACTACGCCGTCACCGCCGTCGCCGCGGTCGTGCGCTTCCGCCAGCTGCTGCGCACGGCACCCGTCGAGGCGTTGGCAGCGGTCGTCGCACCGCTGTTGGGCGCTCTCGTCCTGCTCGCCGTCGGCGGCTACCTCGCCTGGACCTTCTACCGGTCGGCCGACCACTTCGAACTCGCTGCCGACAACGGCTGGTTCGAGCTGGCGATGGTCGTGCTGATGATCGCCTCCGGTCTGGTCGCCGCTGCCTGGGCGCGCTGGCACCGCCACGCGCCCTACTTCACGAAGCACCTCGGCCCCGATCCGGCAGGTGAGGTGCCGGCTGCCGCCTGACCCACCGTCAGGACGGCATCCCGGAAGCCCCAGTCCCCCCGGACCCCGACCCACCTGGAGCACACGCCATGACCAAGGCCGACCTGGTCTTCACCAACGGGCCGATCCACACCGGCGATCCCGCCCGCACCAGGGCGAGCAGCCTGGCCGTCGTCGGCGAGCGGATCGCCGCCGTCGGACACGACGAGGTCCGGGAGTTGACCGGGCCTGCCACCGAAGTGGTCGACCTGGCCGGCAAGCTGCTGCTGCCGGGGTTCCAGGACTCGCACATCCACGCCGTCTTCGGCGGCATGGAGCTGGCCGAGTGCGACCTGTCCGGCACGGTGGGCGTCGACGACTACCTGCGCCGGGTGCGCGAGTTCGCCGACGCGCACCCCGAGCGGACCTGGATCACCGGCGGCGGCTGGTCGCTGGAGAGCTTCGAAGGCGGGCTGCCGACGCGCCAGTTGCTGGACACTGTGGTGCCCGACCGCCCGGTCTACCTGCCGAACCGCGACCACCACGGAGCCTGGGTCAACTCCCGCGCGCTCGAACTGGCGGGCCTCACCAGGGACACGCCGGACCCGGCCGACGGCCGGATCGAGCGGGAGGGCGACGGCACGCCGAGCGGCGTGCTCCAGGAGGGCGCCACCGCCCTGGTCGCCCGGCTGGTACCGGCGAGCACGGCCACCGACCGCCTGGCCGGCCTGCTCCGGGCCCAGCAACTGCTGCACTCCCTCGGCATCACCGGCTGGCAGGACGCCCTGCTCGGCGTCTTCAACGGCCAGGCCGACCCGTCGGACGCCTACCTGGCCGCGGCCCGCGAGGGCACGCTGACCGCGCGCGTCACCGGCGCGCTCTGGTGGGACCGGAACCGCGGCGCCGAGCAGATCGCCGAACTGGTCAGCAGGCGAGCCGAGTTGAGTCACGGCCGGTTCCGCGCCGGGTCGGTCAAGATCATGCAGGACGGCATCGCGGAGAACTTCACCGCAGCCATGACCAGCCCCTACCTGGACGGCTGCGGCTGCGCGGGCACCAACAGCGGCCTGAGCTTCGTCGATCCCCAGGCGCTGTGCTCGTACGTCACCCAGCTCGACGCGCTGGACTTCCAGGTGCACTTCCACGCCCTCGGCGACCGCGCGGTGCGCGAGGCGCTGGACGCCGTGGAGGCAGCCCGCGCGGCCAACGGCCGCCGGGCCGCCCGGCACCACCTCGCCCACCTGCAGGTGGTCCACCCCGACGACCTGCCGCGCTTCGCCCGGCTCGGTGCCGTCGCCAACATCCAGCCGCTGTGGGCCGCCCACGAACCCCAGATGGACGAGCTGACCATTCCCTTCCTCGGTCCCGAGCGCGCCGCCCGGCAGTACCCGTTCGGCTCGCTGCTGCGGGCCGGCGCCACCCTAGCCGCCGGCAGCGACTGGCCGGTCAGCAGCCCCGACCCGCTCGCCGGCCTCCACGTCGCGGTCAACCGGATCCAACCCGGCGCCGCCGACAGCCGGGTCTTCCTCCCCGACCAGCGGCTCGACCTCGCCACCGCCGTCGCCGCGTACACGGCCGGCTCGGCCCACGTCAACGGCCTGGACGACACCGGGGAGCTCCGGGCGGGCCACCTCGCCGACCTGGTGCTCCTGGACCGCGACATCTTCACCGCCCCGCCGGAGGAGATCGCCGAGGCCCGCGTGCTCCAGACCTTCGTCGGCGGTGCGCGGGTGTACGCAGCCGGCTGACGCGCAGGCCCCCGCGGTGGACGTGCGGCAGTGGCCCGGGCCGGTTCGGGCCAATGCCGCATCGTTCGTCCTGTCGCGGTAGTAGGTTGTCACGATGACCGGATCCCTGCCGCCAGGCGGCGTCGTCCTCACCGAGGACGAACTGGAGGCCCGATGGGCGGACGCGTGGCGACCGGACCAGGTCGCGGTGCGGTTGAGCGGGGTCGGTACGACGTGGTGCGTCGCGGCAGGGTGGGCGCTGGACCTCTTCCGCGGGAGGCAGACGCGGCCGCACAGTGATCTGGAGATCGCGGTGCCCGCGGCGGGGTTCCCGGAGGTTCGCGCCCGTTTCCCCGAGTACGTGTTCGATGCGGCGGGTTCGGGACGGGTCTGGCCGGGGGCGGGAGCGGAGGCGCTGGCAGCCACGCACCAGACCTGGCTGCGGGATCCGGCGAGCGGTCAGTTCCTCTTCGACGTCTTCCGCGAGCCGCACGAGGGCGGGACCTGGATCTGTCGACGGGACGAGGGCCTGCGGCTGCCGTACGACGCGATCATTGCGCGGACGCCGGGTGGAATCCCGTATCTCGTACCGGAGTTGGTCCTGCTGTTCAAGGCGAAGGCGCTGCGGCCCAAGGACCAGGCGGACTTCGACAATGTGATGCCCCTGCTGACCCGGGCGCGGCGGGACGTCCTCGCCGGGTGGCTGGAGCGCGTCCACCCCGGTCATCCGTGGCTGGCTGCGCTGGCGGGTCAGCACCGCCCGGGTGCGGGGCGTCGCTGACGTGTGCGGCCGCGACCGGGCCGGGCGGCGATGGGTGGCGCCCGGCCGGGCAGGTGGTGACCTACCGGAGGCGGGTCGCCGTCCGGACGAGGTCGGCGACGGTCCTGGAGCGGCTGTGCGGGGGCCAGGCGATCACGGTGGTGACTTCCGGCGCGTCCAGGACGGGCACCGCGGCGAGGTCGGCGTTCAGTTGGGCGCGGCACGACTCCGGTGAGACGGCGCACGCCCGGCCGAGGGCGACGAGCTGCAACAGTTGGGCGTGGTCGCGGACCCGGGGGCCGGGGCCGGGTCGGTAGCTGCCGTCGGCGGCGGGCCAGCGGGGCATCGGCAGACCCGGCAGGTCGGCGAGGTCGGCCAGGTGCACGTGGGACCGGGCCGCGAGCGGGTGCCCGGCCGGGAGGACGGCCACCTGGCCCTCCACGCTGAGCACTTCGGTGTGGAGCCCGTCCGTCGAGTCGAACGGGCGGTGCAGCAGCGCCACGTCCGCCCGGCCCTCGCGCAGCATGGGTCCCTGCTCGGCCGGGCCGCACAGGATGACGTCGACGGGGACGGCGCCGGGTTCCGCGGCGTACGCGGTGAGCAGTCCGGCCAGCAGCGCGCTGGACGCGCCGGCCTTGGTGACCAGGACCAGGCCGGGTCGACCGGTGGCGGAGCGGGCGGCGCGGCGCGTCCGGCGCTCGGCGGCGTCCACCGCCTCCAGCGCCGCCCGGCCCTCGGCGAGCAGCACCGAGCCGGCCTCGGTCAGCGTGACGGTCCGGCTGGTCCGATCCAACAGCGCTGCCCCGAGCCGCCGTTCGAGCTGCTGGATGGTCCGCGACAGCGGCGGCTGGGCGATCCCGAGCCGTTGCGCGGCGCGCCCGAAGTGCAGTTCCTCGGCGACGGCGACGAAGTAGCGCAGTTCCCGGGTCTCCATCCGGCTACCGTACTCCGGATCCATACCCTGACGGTATCGATGCCGCACCGATCGGTCTTGGACCCCGGCCGGGGACCGGGGGCAGCATGGCTCGCATGAGCGAACGAACGATTGCGCTGGTCACCGGCGCGAACAAGGGCATCGGCTACGAGATCGCCGCGGGGCTGGGCGCCCTCGGTTGGAGCGTCGGCGTCGGCGCCCGCGACGACGGGCGCCGCGAGGCCGCGGTGGAGAAGCTGCGGGCGGCCGGCGTCGACGCCTTCGGGGTGCCGCTGGACGTGACCGACGCCGCGAGCGCGACCGCCGCCGCGCAGCTGATCGAGGGACGGGCCGGGCGCCTCGACGTGCTGGTCAACAACGCCGCCATCAGCGGCGGCATGCCGCAGGAGCCCACCCGGGTGGATCCGGCCACCGTCCGAACGGTCCTGGAGACCAACGTGATCGGCGTCATCCACGTCACCAACGCCATGATGCCGCTGCTGCGCCGCTCCGCCTCGCCACGGATCGTCAACATGTCCAGCGGCGTCGGCTCCCTCACCCGGCAGTCGGGCAGCGCCACCGAGCAGACGGCGGGTCCGATCGCCGTGGCGTACGCGCCGTCGAAGACGCTGCTGAACGCCGTGACCCTCCAGTACGCCCGGGAACTGAGCGGCACGAACATCCTGATCAACGTCGGCTGCCCGGGCTACGTGGCGACCGACCTCAACGGGTTCCGCGGCGTGCGCACCCCCGAACAGGGCGCCGCGATCGCCCTCAAGCTCGCGACCCTGCCCGACGACGGCCCGACCGGCCAGTTCTTCGAGGACGCCGGCGTCGTGCCCTGGTGAGGCGTGCGGGCGGCGTCCGATCCGGCCGCCGCCCCGGGGTGCGGGACCGTCAGTTCCGGGCGTCGAACCGGATGTCCTCGATGCCCTCGTCCAGGAAGGCGGCCAGCTCCCGGGCCTCCGCGTGGACGGCTTCCTGTTCCGCGCAGGTGAGGGGGCGCAGCGGGCTGACGCGGAGTCGGCCGTCCCGCGCGGTCCAGGTGGCGGCGACGCGGCCGTCGACGAGGACGGCGCGGTGTCCGGCGACGGACAGGCCGAGGTGGGGCCGGTCGATGATGCGGCTGCGGTCGTCGTACCCGAGGATCGCATTGTCGAAGGCCGGCAGGAACCGCACGGGCGCGGGCGTGTCCGGGTGCGGGCGGGGAGCGTCGGGCAGGTCGAGGAGTTCGCGGCCGCGCTCGTCGCGGAAGGAGACGAGCTCCTCGCGCACCGCCTTGACGGCGGCGGGAAGGCCGGCGAGGCCGCACCAGGCGCGCAGGTCGGCGCCGGCGGCGGGGCCGTAGGCGGCGAGGTAGCGCCGCACCAGGTGCTGCCCGACCGGATCGCCGTCAGCCATGGGCGCGGGCGCGGGCTCGGGCTCGGGATCGGGGTCCTGGTCCAGCCAGGTGGCCAGCGGCAGGTTGCGCACCCCGGCCTTGCGCTGCCAGAGCCCGCGCGGCGGGAGCTGGACCATCGGGACGAGGGCCGCGACGAGGAGCTCGCCCAGCGCGCGGCGCGGTGGGCCGGGCCAGCGGTCCTCGACCGCCCGGACCAGCTCGGTCATGGTGCGGGGCTGTTGGTCGGCCATGACCGCGCGCCCGGCCGCGGCGACCTCCTCCGGATCGACGCCGGCGAGTTCGCGGCGGTAGGTGCTGAGGACCCGCTGGCGCAGCATCGCGTCGTGGCGGGGCCGCCAGGCGAGTGCGTCGGCGGCGGTGACGAGGTGGACGGTGCGGCGCATCAGGTGCGTGCGCACCACCTGGCGGCCTGTCAGGGCATCGTCGAGCTGCCCGGGCCGGAAGCCGGCCAGGCGGGACCACAGGCCGATGAACGGCTCCTGGGGCTCCTGCGCCTGCAGGCCGCACAGCTGCGCCACGGCATCCGGGACGGTGGCGGCGCCGCGTTCGAGCAGGGACTGGCGGGCGAGGGTCGCACGGTTGAGCGCGCGTGCGTCGAGGACGGTCATCGCGTCTCGGTGGTCGCCGTGACGGACATGGGCCTGCTCCTTCGGTGCGTCAGGACGGCGGCGCTCCGCCGGAACCCCCGGCACGGCCGCCGTGGCCGGCCACGGTGTCCCGGGCGGCTCGGCAGCCACGGTGCCACCGTCACCGGACAGGTTCTGTCCTGTGGCGGCCTCGGGACCAGCTGATCGCCCCAGTTTGACTTCCTCCTCGTCCTGAAGGACGGGGATTCCCCTCAGCCTCGCGGCTGAGCCGCTGCGCGTGACGCAACGGTCGGGACGACTTCCTGCTTCACCGACGACTGCCCGCCCGGAGTACTCCGTTGAGGTCTTACACCGTCTCCACAGGCTGCAACCGCCAGTCCGGCGGCCAGGATGGTGCGGGCCGCGTTCACGTCCCGGTCATGGGACGTCCCGCAGCCGCACGTCCACTCACGGACGTTCAGCGGCATCCTGCGGCGCAAGGCGCCGCAGGTCGAGCACAACTTGGAGGAGGGGAACCAGCGGTCCACGACCACCAGGTCCCGCCCGTACCAGGCGCTCTTGTACTCCAGCATGGACCGCAACTCGGACCAGGACGCATCGGAGACGGCGCGGGCGAGCCTGCGGTTCCTGACCATGTTGCGGACCGACAGATCCTCGATCACGACCGCTTGGTTCTCACGGACGAGCCGAGTGGTGAGCTTGTGCAGGAAGTCCCTGCGCCGGTCGGCGATCCGCGCGTGCACCCGGGCGACCTTGAGTCGGGCCTTGGCGCGGTTGTTGGAGCCCCGGGCCTTGCGGGACAGCTCCCGCTGTGCCCTGGCCAGGCGCTCCCGGTCCTTGCGCTCGTGCTTCGGGTTGGCGACCTTCTCACCGGTGGAAAGAGTCACCAGGCTGGTGATCCCGGCGTCGATCCCGACAGCCGCACGGATCGGCTCGGGCACGGTCGGCCGGTCCTCGCACAGCATGGAGACGAACCAGCGGCCCGCGCTGTCCTGCGACACCGTGACCGTGGAGGGCGAGGAACCCTCCGGGAGCGGACGCGACCAGACGATGGCCAGCGGCCGGTCCATCTTCGCCAGCGTGAGCCGACCGTCCCGGAACCGGAACGCCGAGCTGGTGTACTCGGCGGACCTGCGGGACTTCTTCCGGCTCTTGAACGTCGGGTACTTCGCCCGCTTCTGCCAGAAGTTGGCGAACGCCCCTTGCAGATGCCGCAGCGTCTGCTGCAACGGAACCGACGACACCTCCGAGAGGTAGGCCAGCTCCTCGGTCTTCTTCCACACCGTCAGCATCGCCGACGTGGCACTGTAGTTGACCCGCTCCCGGCGCAGCGTCCAGGCCTCGGTACGGGCCTGCAACGCCATGTTGTACACCTTCCGCACGCACCCGAACGTGCGCGACAGCTCAGCCGCCTGCGCATCGGTCGGGTAGAAGCGGTACTTGAACGCCCGCTTCACGTGGGTGGCCACCATGGATCACACACTAACACCACTCCTTGTGACCATCTGACGGCTAATCACCTACCGCAACGCCGTACCGCCTCGACGGCGTTCCGCCTGTGCCTGACCCGCTACGCGGGAGATCCAATTCCTCCCTGGCCTGAAGGCCGGGGTTTCCTTGGAGGTATCCGATGAACGGCTGCGGCGGGCGCCGGGCGGCCGTCCGCCGCAGTCGGCGCGCCTGCCTCCGGGCACCGCGCCGCCGCCGATGCCACGGTCAGGGCTCGCCGTCCTCGCGACGCCCGGGCTCGGGGAGGCCGCCCTCGGCTGTGGTCGGGCGCCTGCCCTAGCATGCGGGGATGGAGGAGAGACGGATCGGCGGCAGTCCGCGCGATCGGCGCATCGGTTTCATCGCGCTGACGGTCGGTCTGGTCATCGCGGGCGGGCTGGGGCTGTGGGCGTGGCTGGCGGGAGACCCGTGGACCGCGCATGACCTCCGGCCGCTGGTGGCGCTGGTCGGGTCCATCCTTGCCGGGTGTTCGCTCTTGATGGCGGGTCTGTCCTTCGGCTACTCGGTCTGCGGTGCGACCCACCTGGAGACCCGGTCGGTCCTGAGGCGTCGTTCGATTCCCTGGCACGAGATCGCCGCGGTGGAAGTCGCCAGTGAGTCCGGCCGGGGCGGCACGGTGTACATGGTCCGCGTCCGCATGACGGGTGGACGAGGGTCCTTCATCGTTCCCGGCTCGCGGTCGGGGGGCGCCTCGGAGGCAGTCGCGTCGGCCCACCGCGAGACCATCGAGGCGTACCGGACCGGTGCTGCCACCGGCACGGGCACGCCCGGGGCAGGGGCCTGACAACCCTCCTAGGCCGGCCGGACGAGGCGGCTCTCGTAGGCGAAGACCACGGCCTGGATCCGGTCGCGGAGTTCGAGCTTCTGCAGGATCCGCCCGAGGTGGGACTTCACGGTCGCCTCCGCGAGGTGGAGCGTGGCCGCGATCTCGGCGTTGGACAGGCCGCAGCCCACCTGGACGAGCACCTCGCGTTCCCGGGTGCTGAGCCGGCCCAGTCGGGCGAGCCGCTCGTCGCCGTCGGTGCTGCTGCCGTCGGGGAGGTGCGGGCGCAGGTGCTCCAGCAGGCGGCGGGTGATCCGCGGCGAGACCACGGCGTCGCCCGCCGCGACGGTGCGGATCGCGGTGAGCAACTCCTCGGGCCTGGTGTTCTTCAGCAGGAAGCCCGAGGCCCCGGCGCCGAGTCCGGCGAAGGCGTACTCGTCCAGGTCGAAGGTGGTGAGGATCAGCACTCGGCTCTGCGGGGAGGTCCGGACGACCTCGCGGGTCGCCTCGATCCCGTCGATCCCGGGCATTCGGACGTCCATCAGGACGACATCGGGACGCAGTTCGCGGGCGAGGCGGACGGCCTGGACGCCGTCCTCGGCCTCGGCGACCGGTGCCATGTCGGGCTGGGCCTCCAGGACCGTGGTGAAGGCCATCCGGAGCAACGCTTCGTCGTCGGCGATCAGGATGCGGATCGTCATGCGGACGCCGCTCCGTTGCTGTCGAGGAAGAGCCGGGTGTGGACTCCCCAGCCGCCGCCCGGGAGCGGTCCGGCCCGCAACGTCCCCCCGTAGGCGGCCGCACGCTCGCGCATGCCGGGGAGGCCGTGGCCGGACGGCGCGGTGGCGGGAGGTGGCGGGCATGGGCCGCTGTCGGTGACGTCCACCGTGACGGACTCGGTCGAGCACCGGATCCGGACCGTCGCGTGCGTGCCGGCGGGGGCGTGCTTGAGGGTGTTGGTCAAGGCTTCCTGCACCAGCCTGTAGACGGTGAGTTGGGCGGTGGCGGGCACGTGGGCGCGGCCGCCGTCGAGGTGGAGGCGGGTCGGCAGCCCGGCGGCGCACATCTGGTCGGTGAGGGCCTGCAGTTGGGCGATGCCGGGCAACGGGTGGCGCTGTGCGTCCGGTTCGTCGGTCCGCAGGATGCCCAACGAGCGCCGCATGTCGGTCAGGGCCTGCCGGCCGGTCTCGGAGATCTGGAGCATGGCGGTGGTGGTCCTGGCGGGCGACCGGTGCTGCGCGTAGACGGCGGCGTCGGTGAGCGCGACCATGACGGACAGGTTGTGCGTGACGATGTCGTGCATCTCCCGGGTGATCCGGGTCCGTTCCTCGGCGACGGCCAGTCGCGCCTGCTGGTCCTGCTGCTGCTCCAGACGTGCGGCCCGCTCCTCCACGGCCGCGAGGTAGGCGCGGGTGGTCCGCACGTTCACGCCCAGCACGGCGGCGGTGACGACCAGTGCGGTCACCGCGACGAAGGGCGCCAGGAACGCACCGTCGGTCGCCCAGCGCAGGCAGGCCAGCAGGGCGCCGGCCTCCGCGACGGCCGCGGCGACGAGCGCGGCGCGCCGGCCCGCGTGTGCGGCGACCGTGTGGAGAGCCACCAACAGGGCGATGTCGGCGGGTAGTTGGACGTTCGCCAGCCACTGGGCGAAGGCCGCGGCCGCCACGGCGCCGAACACCGCGCGCGGGGCCCGGCGCCGCCACACCAGCGGCAGTGCGAGGGCAGTGGTGAGGGCCAGGGCCACCGGGAGCTCCGGCGGCGTGCGGGTGAGCACGGTGCCGAACAGGAGCAGCGCCGGCAGCAGCGACGCCCGCACCACGGGCGGCAGTCGGCGGCCCCGACGCCGGGTGGTGCCCACCGTGCGCGCCGCGTGTGCGGAGGCCGGGCCGGCGTCCCTCGTCAGTCGGAAGGCCGACCTCGCCCACCGCGGACGGTCCCGGTCCCGTACCCGGCGGGCGAGATCGGGTTCCGCGGCCGCCTCGGTCATGCCATGTCCTTGTCGATAAAGCGTCGTGGTGACCCCGGCCGGGGCCACCTCAGCCCTGCCACCGTAGGCCGTGGGTCCCACGCGGCACATGAGTCCACCGTCTGACGGCACCGGCACCGGCATGCGACTCCAGGAGGAGTCCGCCACCTCCCGTGGTCGCAGCGCGGCCGCCGGTCCGGCGCGCCCGACTGCCACTGCGGTGGCACAGGACCCTGCCTCGGCCTGCGCTCCCGGTCGGCCGCGACGGCGACCCGGGACCGATGCGGCAGCGCACGCCCGGTGCCGAGGATGAGCGGGTGACCGAGATCATCCCGGGGCTGTTCATGTCCCCCCTCGAAATCCTCGTCCTGCTGGGTGCCGTGGCACTGGTGGTGGCACGCTGGCTTCCCCCCGCCGCCCGACCGCGCGTCACCATCGCGGCGGGGGCGGTGCTCGCGATGTCCGCGTTCCCGCTGGGCCTGGCGGGGATCCGCTGGCAGCTGCTGCCGGTGCTGGCCGGCGCTGCCCTCGCGGTGCCGTTCGCCCTCGCTCCGCTGCTGCGCCGCCGCACCGGCCGGCCGGCGTGGCGGGCCCGCTGGTGGCTGGCGCTGCCGGGATCGGCGGCCTGTGCCGGCCTGATCGCCGCGGGCCCGGTGGCCGCCTGGGCCTTCCCCGTGCCCGAGTTCCCCGCGCCGACCGGCGCGTTCGCGGTCGGCACCCGGGTGGTGCAGTGGACCGATCCGCTCCGCCCCGAGACCTTCACCGCCGATCCGAACGACCGGCGCACCGTCGTGGTCCAGCTCTGGTACCCCGCGCAGCGGAGTCCTGCGGGCGCGCAGCGGGCCCAGTACCTCGGACGTACGCAGGCCGAGGCGCGCACCGTCGCCGCGGCCCTCGCCCACGGTGTCGGCCTGCCGGGCTTCCTGGTCGACGGTGTCCCGCAGGCCCGCAGCCACGCGGTCTTCGACGCCCCGGTGGCCGGCGGGGGCGAGCGGTTCCCGGTCGTGCTGTTCTCGCCCGGGTCGGGCGGCGTGCGCACCCAGAACACCGCCTGGGCCGAGGAGTTGGCCAGCCACGGCTATCTGGTCGCCGCCCTGGACCACCCGTACGACTCCGCTGCGGTCGTCCTCGCCGACGGCCGGGTGATCACCAGTGAGACCGCCTCCACCGGCGACCCGGACCAGGACGAGAAGCTGGCGGCCGACTGGACGGCCGTCCGTGCCGCCGACCTCAGCTTCGTCCTCACCCGACTGACCGGCCTGGACCGGGGCGAGACCGCCGACCCGCTGACCGGCCGCCTGGACACCGGCCGGGCCGCGGTGACCGGCCACTCCATGGGCGGCGCCGCCGCCCTGCAGGCTGCCCGGCAGGACCGCCGGTTCGCCGCCGTCATCGATCTGGACGGCTTTCCGCACGGCCCCGCCTCACCCGCCCTCGACCGGCCGACGCTCGCGCTCACCCAGGCCGTCACCCCGGCGACCGACCCGCGCTACCTGCCCCGGCTGACGGCGGCGCTCAAGGCCAACTCCGCGACGAGCTACCGGGTCACCGTCCCCGGCGCCGCACACCTCACCTTCATGGACGGCCCGCTGTACCTGCCGCCGGTGCCCTCGATCGTCGGCACCCTGGGCCGCACCGGGAGCCCGTGCGTGGTCGCCGCCGCCACCCTCGCCTTCCTGGACGCCGTCCTGCGGGGCGGGCCCGGTGACCCGGCCGGCGTTCTACCGGCGTACGGCCGGCTCACCGTCTACCCGCCGGACACCGGCCGCTGATCAGCTGCGCGGGCCAGGTGTCGGGGCCGGGGGAGGAGGTGCCGGTCAGACCAGGAGCAGGGTCTTGCCCAGCGCGGTTCGGCCCTCGATCGCGGCGTGCGCGTCCGCGGCCCGCTCCAGCGGGAAGGTCTGTCCGACGACCGGCCGCACCCGGCCCGCGACCGCCTCGGCCATCACCTGCGCGGCCCAGTCGTGCATCCGCGGCCGGAACCCGTACAGCTGCTGGATGCCGATCACCTCGACTCCGCGCTCCTGCGCCTCCTCGGGCCCGATCGCCGTCGGCCCACCGCTGGAGGCGCCGTGCACGGAGAACCGGCCGTGACGGGCGGTCAGTTCGAACGCGGCCCGGCCGATCTCCCCGCCCACGCCGTCGAACACGACGTCGACTCCCGCGCCGCCGGTCACCCGGCGGACCTGCTCGGTCCAGTCCGGGTCGGAGTAGTCGATCGCGGCCTCGGCCCCCAGGCTGCGGATCAGGTCGAGCTTGCGCGCCCCGCGGGCGATCCCGATGACCCGGGCCCCGGCCGTCCGCGCCAGCTGGACCAGCAGGCTGCCGACCCTGCCGGCCGCCGCCTCGACCAGCACCCACTCCCCGGGGGCGATCCGGGCCCCCTCGACCAGGCCGGTGGCGGTACTGCCGTCCGGGTGCAGGGCTGCGGCCTCGCGCAGGCCCAGCCCCTCGGGCACCGGGACCAGGCTCTCCGCATCGGCCGACAGCCGCTCGGCGAAGGCACCCGTCCCCCCGGCGTCGGCCAGCACGGGCCGACCGATCCAGCTCGGATCCACCGCTTCGCCGACCGCGCTCACCCGGCCGGCGACCGTGCCGCCCGGCACGTACGGCAGGTCGGGCCTGGCATGCCACTGGTCGGTCCCGCGGCGGATCTGCGTCCCGACGAACGTGAGGCCGACCACGGACACCTCGACCCTCACCTGTCCCGGTCCGACGACCGGCTCCGCCGCCTCGTGTGGAACCAGAACCTCCGGGCCCCCGAAACGCACTGCCTGCACCGTCCGCATGCTGATCACTCCCCTGTTCAGGTGGCTGCGCCTCCGACAGCACGAATCCTTCAACCTCAACCGACGTTGAGGTCAACCCGTCATCGGCGCAGCTCACGCGGGCCCCGGCGGCCTGGCCCCCGTGGGCCGGTCCGGCGTCGGCGACGGTCACGGGCCCGACGCAGCGGCTCGGCCCGCCTCGGAGCCGGGCGGCGGCGCATGGGACGATTCCGATCATGGTCATCCCGGTCGCGGAACTCACCGTCGGCGAACTCGCCGCCCGCAGCGGCGTCGCGGTGTCCGCCCTGCACTTCTACGAGGCCAAGGGCCTGATCTCCAGCCGCCGGACGGCCGGCAACCAGCGCCGGTACCGGCGTGATGCCCTGCGCAGGGTGGCGTTCGTCCGGGCTTCGCAGAACCTGGGCATCCCGCTCGCCGACATCGCTGCGGCGCTCGCCTCGTTGCCCCAGGAGCGCACACCCACCAAAGCCGACTGGGCGCGCCTGTCGGCCACCTGGCGGGAGCGGCTGAGCGCCCGGATCGAGCAGCTGGAGCGGTTGCGCGACAACCTCGACGGCTGCATCGGCTGTGGCTGCCTGTCCCTGCAGAAGTGCCGGCTGTCGAACCCCGGCGACGAACTCGGTCGCAACGGCCCCGGTCCCCGCCGCCTGCTGGGAGAGGCGTGCCGGGGTGTGCCGGGCCCGGGCCGTGCACCTGCCTGAAGGTGCTCGCATACAATCCGCGCTGGATGCCGTCATTGCTGGTCGTGCTGGAAGGAGCGCCGTGCCGCTCGTGTCTGTCGTGATGCCCGTGCACAACTCCGCGGCGACGCTCGGTGCGTCGGTGCGCTCCGTGCTCGCGCAGACCCATGCCGACGTGGAACTGCTGGTCACCGACGACGCGTCCACCGACGGCTCGATGGACCTGCTGCAGGAGCTGGCCTGCCAGGACGAGCGCGTGCGCCCGCAGGCGGCGCCCGAGCAGGGCGGCGCGGCCAGGGCCCGCAACCTGGCCATGGCGCGGGCCCAGGGGGAGTGGGTGGCGTTCCTGGACAGCGACGACATGTGGCTGCCCGGCAAGGTGGAGCAGCAGCTCGCGTTCGCCGCCGAGGGCGATGCTCCGCTGACGTTCACCTCCTACTACAAGGTCCCCGGCGACTACACGGGCGAGGCCTGCGACTTCACGCCCAACGGGCGGGTGGTCGCGGCACGCGAGCGGGTGACGTACCGCGACATGCTGGTGCAGGACCACATCGGGGCGCTGACCGCGATGTACGACCGGACGGTGCTGGGCACCCGGCTGATGCCGGACATGCCCAAGCGGCAGGACTACGCGCTGTGGTTGTCGATCATGAGGGACGGGCACCCCGCCCGGGGCCTGCAGGAACCGCTGGCGGTCTACCGGTCCGGCCGGGCGGGGTCGCTGTCCTCCAACAAGCTGTCGCTGGTGAAGCACAACTGGGCGCTGTACCGCGAGCACGAGCAACTGCCGCTGCTGCGGTCGACGTTGGCCCTGGCCGGGGCGACCGTGCACTCGGTGCGGAAGTCGCGCATCTAGGACGCGTCCGACGGACGGGGCGTCAGCGCAGGCCGCCGGACGCGAGGATGACGTCCCCGGTGACCCAGCGGGCGTCGTCGGACGCCAGGAAGGCGACCAGCGGGCCGTAGTCGTCCGGAGTGCCCGTGCGGCCCAGCGGGGTACCGGCGATCGCCTCGGCCTCCTGGGCCGAGCCGGGGAACCCCATGGCCCTGGTCCCCTCGGTGTCCGACGGTCCGGGCATGATTGCGTTGACCCGGATGCCGCGCGCGCCGAGCTCCTTGGCCGCCACGACGGTGAACGCGTTGACGGCGCTCTTGGACGCGACGTAGAGCGAGGCGTACAGCGGGTGGGTGAGCGTGCCGGCCGTCGAGACGTTGACGACCGACGCGGCGGCGATGTCGTCCTGCGCGGCCAGGGCCTGCGTGGTGAGGATCGTCCCCAGCACGTTCGTGGTCATCTCGCGCTGGAACTCCTCCTCGGTGATGGCCGAGAGCGGCGCGAAGACGGCGACGGCCGCGTTGTTCACGAGCACGTCGACCGGTCCGAACTCCTCGCGCGCACGATCGAACAGATGCCGCACGTCCTCGCTGCGCGATACGTCCGCCCGGACCGCCACCGCCCGGCCGCCCTTGGCGGTGATGCCCGCGACGACCCGCTCGGCGCCCTGCGCGTCCTCCCGGTAGTTCACCACGACGGCCGCGCCGGTCCCGGCCAGCGCCTCGGCGATCCCCGCACCGATGCCCTTCGACGCGCCCGTGACGATCGCCGTACGTGCGTTGTTCTTGCTGCTCACAGTGGCTCCTCGAACGTTGGTGCTTCCGGAACTCACCGTAGGAGAGCCGATTACTAGTTGGAAGTACCTACTTTTTTGTAAGCTCCTGCCGTGATGGAAACTCAGCACCTCGCGACGGCCGCCCGGCTCCTGGCCCACGACACCTTCGACAACAAGTGCGCGCTCCGGCCGATCATGGACCGGACGACGAGCCGCTGGGCGACACTGATCATCTCGGCCCTCGTCGCCGGCCCGCACCGGTTCGCGCAGCTGCACCAGCGCGTCGGTGGCATCAGCCAGAAGATGCTGTCGCAGAACCTCAAGGACCTGGCCCGGGCCGGGCTCGTCGACCGCCGGGTCACGCCCACCGTCCCGCCCCAGGTCACCTACGACCTGACCGACCTCGGGGTCAGCCTGGCCGGCCCGCTGACCGAACTCATCCAGTGGTTCGGCCGCCACGGAGCCGAACTCCTCGCCGCCCAGGAGCAGTACGACAGCCAGCAGGCGCCACGGCACGCGTAACGGTCCGCTCCCACGGGCCGGTTCGGGAGGCCGGGGGTGTCGGCGGCGTTCAGGCGGACACGGCGCCGGGTGCGCGGCGGCTCAGTGCAGCAGCCACGAGGCGATCGGCGGTGCGTCCGTCGACGTGCCGCCGCTGGTGTGCAGTTGGGCGACGGCCGAGGCCGGCAGCGCCCGGTCCCAGAGCTGGACGTCGCCGATGGCGCCGTTCCAGGTGTCGACCCAGGCGGAGTGGTAGCGGGTGCGGCCGATCTCCAGTGGTCCGGAGGTGTCCCAGATGCCGCTCACCTTGGACGTCTGGGCCAGGGCGCCGTCGACGTAGAGCGAGATGGTCTTCGCCTGGGCGTCGTAGACGCCGGTGAGCAGGGTCCACTGCCCGACCGTGGCGTTGGCGGGGGAGAACGCCTCCCGGGTGTTGTTGTCCGCATCACCGGCCGCGGTCTGCACCTTGAACGCCCACTGGTTGTGCGCGCCCCAGTAGTCGCGGCCCAGGTTGAAGGAGTAGTACGAACCGCTGCCCTGACTGACCGCCGAACGCGACCCGGCCGGCGCGTCGTTGCGCACCACGGCCGAGACGGTGAAGCTCCGGCGGGTGTCGACGACGGCGGCCGGGGTCTGCGCGAACGCCGCCGGGCTGCCGCCGAGGACGAGCGTCGGACCGCTGTGGCCGTCGCTCTGTCCGACGGCGGCCGAGCTCTCGACCGTCAACGGGTTCGCGCCCTGGCCGTCGGGGAGCTGCTGCGGGCCGGCGGGCGAGGCCGAGGTCGCCGGCGAGGGGGTGCCGGCGGTGCCGGCCCCCGTCGCGGTGGACGGGACGCCACCGGCCGCCGCCGCGGGCCGCGTTCCCGGGGTGGCCGATCCCCGCAGTGCCACGGCTGCGGCCGCGACGCCGCCGACTGCCACCACGGCCACCGCGCCCAGCCCGATCTTCAGCAGCCGTGACCGCTTCTGCGCCCGCTCGTGCTCCGCCGCCATGGCGTTCCAGTCAGGACCGCCGCCGCCGAACTGCACCGGCCCTGCCGCACCGCCGTACGGCCCTTCCCCCGAATAGCTCATGGGGCGAGATGCTAACGCGTCGCACCTGCGCCGGGGCCACCCCGGGCCGCCCGGGGCCGTCGCCGCTGCACGGGGCGCCCGCGGCCCACCCGCTCCACCGCGATCCGCACGGGCACGCCGTCGGGCCTGTGCAGCTCGATGCGGTCGGCGAGTCCGCGGGGCGCACCGCGTTCCCAGGCCCGCCGTTGCCTGGCGATCGCCGCGCACCGGGCCCGCCGGCTCAGCTCCTCGTCGCGCTCGCGTTCCCGTTCCTGCTGCAGGGCCGCGGTCCGTTCGGCCCTGCGGGCGGTGCGCTCCGCGCTGGGCCTCATGCGGCCAGCCAGCCCTTCTGAGCCGCCTTGATGCCGGCCTCGAAACGGCTGCTGGCGCCGAGGCGTTCCATGACCGAGGCGATCAGGCGGCTGACGGTGCGCGGGGAGACGCCCAGGCGCTGGCCGGCCGCGGTATCGGTGAGGCCGGAGCCGAGCAGGCGCAGCAGGTGCCGCTCGATGTCGGTCAGTCCGGTCTCGGGGTCGTCGGCGCGGACGGCGCCGAGCGGGACGGCGGTGGCCCAGGCCTGGTCGAACAGGTCGAGCAGGGCGTTGACGATGCCGGGTTCGCTGACGTGCAGGGCGCCCTTGCGGGTGTCGGCCGGGTCGATCGGGACCAGCGCGTGGGTGCGGTCGAAGACGACCAGGCGCTGGGGGAGGACGGGGGCGGTGCGCACCTCGCTGCCCTGGCTGAGCAGCCAGTGGGCGTGGGCGGTGGTGTGCGGGTCGTTGCGGGTGCTGTCCTGGTAGAGGGTCTTCATGACGACCCCGCGGGCCAGCGGGCCCCGGTCGGCCGCGCGGGCGGCGGCCAGGTCCTCGGGGCGGTGGTGGGCGCCGGGGTGCACGCCCAGGCACTCGGTGGTCATGGCGCCGGCGAGTTGCTCGATGCGCCGGTGGATCGCGTCCATCCCGAGCAGGCGCTCGCCGTTGGCGTCGCGGGAGTCGGCACGCTGGGCGACCAGGCGGGCCACCGCCGCGCGGGAGGTGGCGAGCTGGGCCTGACGGGCAGCCAGCTCCGCCTCCTCGCGGGCGATCGCGTCGGCCAGGCCGATCTCCGGGGCGACCACCCGCAGCCGACCGGGGTGCTCGCTGGAGGACCGCACGAGCATCAGCCGGCCCAGCTCGTCCAGGCAGTCGTGCACCTGGGCGGCAGTGGCGGCGCACGCCTCGGCCAAGCGCTCGACCTCGAAGTCGGGATGGTCGAGCATCGCCTGGTAGACCGCACTGGCGAGCGGACTCAGCCCCAGCGCTTCCAACATCGTTCTTCCCCCGTCGTCTCTTGTTCTGTTCGTGCCCCTGCGCGGGGCTGATCCGGTGCACGGCTGCCGACGCCGCCGGTCGGGCCCGCCGTGCGGGCGCCCGGCGGGCGACGCGGCCCAGCACGCCGGACCGGCGCCGGTCGTCGTCCCGGTCGTCGTCCCGTGGGTCGTCCGTCGTGCCGCGCCGTGCCCTCCCGATCGCGCCCCCCGATGATCAGTCTCCGGGTTTTGGCTGGTCAGCCACCACGCCAGGGACCCGCCACATATGGCGGGAGGCCTACTGGCGGCCCGCCACGGCCCACGTAGACTGCCTGCTGGGGGAGGGCAGAGCAGTGATACGACTGGGCACGTCCAGGTGAGTGGCCGCTTCGGCGTCCCGCTTCGAACGCTGCGCCTGGAGGCGGGGCTGACGCAGGAGCAGCTGGCCGAGCTCGCGGGGCTGGGGGTGCGGACGGTCCAACGGCTGGAGGCCGGCAGGTCCGGGGACATGCGGACCGGAACGGTGCGTCAGATCGCCCACGCCTTGGCCGACGCGCTGGACCGCGACCGCGACGACGTCCTGCAGGAGCTGCTGGCCGGGCACCGCGACGAAGGGTCGACCGCGCCGTCCGACGCCGTGTTCCCCGAACCCCCCGGCGGGTGGCCGAGTCCGGCGGGACCGGACGGTGCGCCAGGAGCGGGCGGACCCGCGGTCGAGGGCACCGGGCCGTCGGCGGCAGCCACCCCGGCACCCGGGCCCAGAGGGGGGCCGCACGCGCCGGTCCGGGAGCCGCGCGAGCCCGCTGCCCCGCCGGCGCCCCGTCGCCGTCCGGCCGTCACGCTGCTGCCGCGGGCCGACCTGGAGTACGCCGCCGAGTCGCTGGCCCGGAGCGAGTACGGCCGCTGGATCCGGGAGGAGGAGCAGCGGCGCATCCACGACCCGTTCCCGCTGCCGGTCCGCTGGCACCCGGCTCCGGCCGGCCTGCTGGACCACTGGGACAACGTCGACGGCGCACCCCCCGGCGCCGGTGCGCAGCCCGTGCCCCTGGCGGGCAGTCTGCCCCAGGTCGCGCAGGTCTACCGGCTCGTCAACTCCGGGCGGCTGGTGGTGCTGGGCCGAGCCGGCTCCGGCAAGACGGTCCTGATGCTGCGGTTCGTCCTGGACTACCTCACCGCCCGCACCGCCGAGGACCCCGTACCGGTGGTCTTCACCGTCGGCGGATGGGACCCGAGCGCCGCCACGCTGCGGGACTGGCTGGTCGGGCGGCTGCTGCGCGACCACCCCGACCTGGCCGCCCGCACGCCCGGCCGCTCGACCCTGGCCGCCGCCCTGGTGGACGCGGGCTGGATCCTGCCCGTGCTCGACGGCTTCGACGAGATCGCCACCGGCCTGCAGCCCGCTGCACTGCGCGAGCTCAACGACACGTCACTGCCCTTGGTGCTGACCAGCCGCACCGAGCAGTTCGCGGCCGCGACCGCCGGTGAGGTGCTGCGCAGGGCGGCCGGCATCGAGCTGGACGACCTGACGCCGGACGACGTCGCGCACTACCTGCCGCGCACCGCCCGCCCCGCCGCCTCCGGTGGGCGGACCGCCGGCCCGGCCAGCGTGTGGGACCCCGTCCTGGACCGGTTGCGCGCCCGGCCGCAGGACCCGGCCTGCGCCAACCTCGCGGCTGTGCTCCGCACTCCGCTGATGGTGCTGCTGGCCCGGACCCGCTACAGCGACGCCCCGGGCCAGGACCCGGCCGACCTGCTGGACACCGCCCGCTTCCCCACCCGGGCGGCCGTCGAGGAACACCTGCTGGCCGGCTTCGTCCCCGCCGTGTACCGGCACCACCCCGCCGCCGCTGCCGGTCGGCGCCCTCGCCGCTGCTGGGAGCCGGACCGCGCGCACCACTACCTGGCCCAGCTCGCCCACCAGCTCGACCGTCCCGAGCACCGCGACCGTCAGGACCTGGCCTGGTGGCGGCTGGGCGGGGCGCTGAGCACGCCCGCCCGGCTGCTGGCGATCGCGCTGGCCTGCAGCACGGTCACGGCGGTGTGCATGGTGGCCGTGTACGTGGTCGCGAGACTGGCGGTGCCGGGTTCGCCGCCGCCCGGTCTGCTGCCCGGTGTGCCCGTGCAGAGCCTCACCATCGGCGTGGTCTTCGCCCTCGTCTACTGGAGCGCCGTCGCCTTCCGGCGGGAACCGTTCAAACCGTCCCGGGTGCGGCTCCGCCGGCCCCGCCGCGGCGGGCCGGGCCCCGCCGTTCCCGTGCGCCGGGTGGTGGCCTCGGCGCGGTCCGGCCTGCTGGCCGGTGCCGGCTTCGCGGTGCTGCAGAGCCCCCTGCTGCCGTTCCTGCCCGATCCCGGGTACCGGGTGCTGATCGAGACCACCTCGCCGGTGCCGGCCGCGCTGATCGACACGCTCAGGCTCGCGCTCGTCTACGGACTCGCCGGCGGTGCCGCCCTGGGCGGCATGGCGGCGATGGAGGCGCCGGTCGACGTCGGCACCGCCGCCACCCCGGCAGTCCTCCTGGCCGTCAACCGTGCCACCGTCGTGCGGCGGGCGCTGTTCCTGGCGCCCGCCATCACCCTCGCCGTCGCCGGCGTCCTCCAGGTGCTGCAGGGGCCGCTCGCGCCCTACTGGCTCGGCAGGGCGCACGCGTTCCGACCGTGGGCGCCGCTCCTGGACGGCGCGGAGTGCGGCCTGGTGACCGCCCTCTGCTACGTCCTCGTCGCCACCGCCTGGGGGCAGTGGCTGCTCTTCGCCCGCCTCTGCCTCCCGCTGAGCGGCCGGCTCCCGTGGGCGGGCATGGCGTTCCTGGAGGACGCCTACCGCCGCGGGGTGCTGCGCCAGGCCGGCGCGGTCTACCAGTTCCGCCACGCGCGCCTGCAGCACCACCTCGACGCGTCCCCGCCGCCGTAGGACCGGCGGGGACGCCCGCGCGGAGCCGCGCCGGCAGCCCGCTGCCCGTGCCCGTGCTGATGCCCGGCACGATCGTGCGGACTGAATTGTCATGGGCATGCTTCTCGGGCGGCCCGATGCCAGGCGAGCGGCCGCCAGCCGTAACACCTTCCGGTGGCCTGGTGCCGCGGGCCAAGCTGTTCATCGCCGGCAGGGAAACCCGCCGGACGCCGGATCACCTGGGCGAGCGTCAACCGCGGGACGCGACACAGGACTCCGCAGCACCGTCACAGCCATCACCGTCAACAGCCGACACCAGAGGACCGATCACCATGACCCGCTCCCGTCTCGTCCTGTCCGCCGCGGTCGCCACCCTCGCCGCCGGGCTGCTCGCCCTGCTGCCCGTCGGAGCGGGCAGCGCCACCGTCGCCGACACCGCTCCCGTCGCTCCCGTCGCCGCCGTCTCCCCGACCGGGAACGCCCCGGCCGACAACGCCCAGTGGGGATGACCCGCCGTGGACATCGTCTACGCGAGCCTGCGGCGCCGGCCTACCGCGCCGGTGCACGTGACGGGCGAGGTGGCCGAGGTCCTGGGGATCCTGTGGGCGCACGCCAGGCCTGACGACGGTCTGGAGCACATCTGCGGCGCCCCCGTGCACGACCGGCTCGACCTCCTGCTGTACCTGCTGCCCTCCGCAGCGGTCGGCTCCGCAGCGCCGGACTCCGTCCGCCGGACCGTCGCGCTACTGGCCCGCTGCCACCTGGCCTCCCCGACGCTGCGCAGGCGCTACCTGCCGCCGCTGGACACGACCGGCCGGGAGGCCGAGGAGCCGGGTTCGTCCCCCTCCTGAGTACCCGTCACCACTCCGCCTCGGAGTCCGGCCCGTCCGGCGGGCCGTCCGCACCGCCGTGGGCCGACCACCGCCGGCCCGGACACCACGGGCCACCAGCCGTACCCCGTCCTGCCGCCGCGAGCCCCCGTGCCGCCGGCCGCAGCACCCGACTGCCCGGACACCCCGGGACCCGACCCGACCATTCCTGGTCTTCTTCCACTCCACACCTAAGGAACACCCATGTTCACCTCGCTCCGCCGCTCCTCCGTCGCCGGCATCTCGACCCTGCTGCTCACCTCCGCCCTCGGCCTGCTCGCCGCCCCGTCGGCCCACGCCTCGACGCTCGGCGACGCCATCGCCGGCACCGCGACCGGCCAGGTCACCAGCCCGGCGAAGGGCCCGTGCGGCAACGGCGGCGCCGGCTACTACGCCCCCGGCACCGGCCAGGGCTCCAGCTGCTCGGGCACCCAGGCGGCGCACGCCTGGTGCGCGGACTTCGCCGGCTGGGTCTGGGCCCAGGAGGGCGTGCAGAACCTCGGGCCCCTCAGCGACCTCGCGAACAGCTTCGAGTCGTACGGCCCGCTGTCCTCCACCCCGCACGTCGGGGACGCCGTCTTCTTCCATCCGAACGGCTACTCCGGCACCGAGGACGACCACGTCGCCATCGTCACCTCCGTCAACTCGAACGGCACCATCGACTGGACCGGCGGCAACCAGAGCGGCGGCTACGTGACCACCGACGCCAACATGCCCGCGGCGGTCGGCACCGGCGAGTGGACCGCCAAGGACGGGCGCACCGTCAACCTGCAGGGCTACATCAGCCCGGTCGGCGGCACCGTCACTCCGCCGCCGGTGCCGGGTGCGCAGTCGGGTCAGACGGCTTCGGTGATGATCAACGGGACGGCGCACGTGTTCGAGGTGACGTCGGACGGGCACCT